>JAJZFK010000453.1 GCA_021805405.1 bacterium | reverse complement strand
CCGATCTATCCTTGTAGTAGGTCACTGCCGCAACAATTGCCTCAGCGCGCTCGCTGGGATCGGATGACTTAAAGATACCGCTGCCTACGAATACGCTCTCCGCGCCAAGCATCATCATCAAAGCCGCGTCGGCCGGCGTTGCAATACCACCTGCAGAGAAGTTAGGTACTGGTAGGCGACCCGTACCGTGAACTTCCAGTACCAGTTCATACGGGGCCTTTAAGTCACGGGCTGCAGCCATGAGCTCGTCTTCGCGCAACGATTTTATTCTTGCGATGTCACGCATGAGAGTTCGCATGTGGCGAACCGCCTCAACAACATTACCAGTTCCGGCCTCACCCTTGGTACGAATGAGCGCAGCACCTTCACCAATACGCCGTAGAGCCTCGCCCAGGTCACGACAGCCACAAACAAACGGAACTCGGTACTCCAGTTTGTTTACATGGTTCTCCTCATCGGCAGGGGTGAGGACTTCACTTTCGTCAATATAATCGACACCAAGCGACTCCAGGATGCGGGCCTCCGCAAGGTGACCAATTCGGCACTTAGCCATTACGGGAATGGTAACGGCAGCCATAATGTCCTTGATCATTCGAGGGTCCGACATACGAGCGACGCCGCCCTGCTGACGGATGTCCGACGGAACTCTTTCGAGAGCCATAACAGCTACCGCGCCAGCCTTTTCGGCTATTACCGCCTGTTCCACATTTGCGACGTCCATGATGACGCCGCCTTTCAGCATTTCTGCAAGGCCAGTTTTACTGCGCCAAGTCGCTTTCTGCTCTAAGGTTACACCCATTGCAAACTCTCCTTTTCTAGGAACCACAACGCCAATGCTAGTAGTATGTACGACCGGCTGTACATCACTATTCCATCAAGTTATTTCACGGCGCCATTGCAGAGCAGATATGAGCGTCGCTTGGTCGGCATAGTCCAGATCGCCGCCAGCCGGAAGGCCATGAGCGATTTGGGTTACACGTACCCCCAGCGGCCTTAGCTTGCCTGCGAGATAGAGCGCAGTAGTCTGCCCCTCCGCCGTTGGGTTCAACGCCAGAATGACCTCTTCTACACCGTTTACCACACGTGGGAACAGCTCTCTAATCTTGAGCAAATCTGGCGTAATGTTATCAACAGGTGAGATGAGTCCCTGCAACACGTGATAAAGGCCCCGGTACTCGTTGGTCTTCTCCATCGCGATAAGGTCACGCGTCTCCGCAACGACACATAGCAGAGTATGATTGCGCCGTGAGTCGCTGCAAATGTCGCAGACCTCCTGATCGGTAAAGTTAGAGCACTCCTTGCAGAAGCGAATATTATCTTTCACCGCGATGATCGCTTCAGCCAGAAGCCTGGACTGCTCCTGGGGCTGCCGGAGTATGTGAAACGCTATTCGTTGCGCCGATTTAGGACCAACGCCGGGTAATCGCTCTAACTCGTTTACCAGCCTGGCAAGCGGCTTTGCATAGTGCAAAGGGTTTTGCCCCCGCTACAGAAGGCCGGGAGGCAGATTAAGACCCCCAAGACCACCGGTAATCTGTTCAAGCCGTGCGTCCTGCTCTGCCTTCGCTTTGCTAGAAGCATCACGAGCAGCCGTAACGATGAGGTCCTCCAGGATCTCAACGTCGGCGGGATCTACCACACCAGGATCAATCTTTATTGCGGTTACCTGACCATGGCCATTTACGGTAACTGTTACCATGTTGCCCCCAGCAGAGGCGGTATACCTAACGACTTCAAGATCCTCTTGAAACTTTGCAGTCTCCTCCTGAATCTTCTGGGCCTGTTTCATCAGTTTCTGAATATCGCCCATGCCGCCAAATCCACCCATTCCACCCATTCTAGACATGTGTTTGTCTCCCATATGTTATCAATTTATTGGCTCTTTCTTCGTGACCGCACCTCCGAAGATATCCAGAACCTCTTTAATTACATCATCAGCGCCCACTTGGGCAGCATGTGCTGCTGGAGGCAACGTAGAAGGGGCCACTGAACTATCCAGATCGATTTGCGGAGCTTTACTGCCCGTTCCAGCAAAGGAAGTAGTCTCACCTCCCCCAGCGACAGCTTGCCCTGATACGTCAGAAATTAGTACACATTGAACGGTATAACCGTCAGTTTGCAGAGCCTCATTAATCTTCTTCTCAAACAGGGCGCGCCCCTTATCGCTCATCTGGTCACGTGCAAAGGCACCCGGAAAGCCGATAGTTAGCAACTTTCCCGAAAGGCCGAGTACCTTGGTGCCGTTCACAAACGCTCCACCGCGCGCACTAGCTTTACTAAACAGGGAAAGGATCCGCGGCCACGCCCGTGAGATAACTTCCAGATCGATCTCCGTAACGAACCTGCGGTCTGCACCGGATTCGGGCTCATTTGCCGACACTGCAACCTGCTGGTTACCGTTTTGTCTGGCTGGTTGCGCTGGAACGGATGGGATAACCGGAGCTTGCGTGGTATCAACGACCGGCGAAACGGCGACAGAAGCGGTAGCGGGTGCTGCGACCATGGGGCGCGTTGGTGGCACAATCTGTTCGGCCCCCTTGGCCATCGCCTGAAGTCGAGCAAATGTACGCTCGAGAATCCACCTGTGCTGATTCGAAGTGCGTACCTCACGCTCGGCGCGCGCGAGCTCCTGCATCATGTCCAGGAGTGATGCGGAAGAATAAAGTGCCGCGATAGGTTGAAGCGCCTGTATTCGCTCTGGACCGAATTCTGCAGACGCCGTGCGGTCTGCACCAGCTCTTAATAGCAGAAGGTCTCGAAGAAAGCCTTGCATTGCGGAAACCAGCTGGCGTGCATCGGTACCACCCTCCATAAAATCTGCCGCCAGGTTGAGCGCTGAAGCCATGTCACCTGCTACAAGCTGTTTAGCGCAGTCCTGAAGTTCCGTATCACCAACGGTTCCAATCGCGTTCTTCACGGTTGTGCTTGTAATATGGCCGTCGCTGTAAGCCAACACCTGCTCCAGAATAGAGAGTGCATCGCGCCACGAACCTTCGGCGGCCCGTGCCACGGCAATGATAGCATCTGGATCGCAGGTGTAGTTTTCGGCGGCAATCACCCTGTTTACCGCAGCTGCGAGGTCCTGAACGCTACCTCTGCGAAACTGGAAACATAGGCACCGGGACCGAATCGTGATAGGAACCTTGTTGTATTCGGTGGTAGCCAGAACAAAAACAACATGTGCAGGTGGCTCCTCTAGCGTTTTAAGGAGCGCATCAAACGCTTTGCTAGAGAGGTCGTGCACTTCATCAATGATATAGACCTTAAACCGTGCTTCCGTTGGAGCGTACTGTACGTTCTCAATGACTTTTTCGCGAACATCATCAATACCCGTTTCTGATGCAGCGTCCATCTCTACCACATCCATACAAGAGCCCTCACGAATCGCCAGGCAGAGGGAACATGTGCCGCACGGATTTGCAGTTGGCCCATGCTCGCAGTTAAGCGCCCTTGCTAATAGGCGAGCAGTGGATGTCTTACCGCAACCTCGAGCGCCGTGAAAGAGGTACGCGTGCCCAAACCGACCGCTCGCAATGGAGTTACGAAGGGTGGTAGTGACAGAATCCTGCCCCATGAGCTCCTCGAAGCTCTGAGATCGGTATTTACGATATAGAGCAACATACGCCATGACGGACGATTTCACCTGATACCTGGTTAGTGGCTGCAAGAACGAATGAGGGAGTAAAAGACATCAGGGCGTTGAGAGCCGGGTGAACGGACCGCACTCAGAAGGCTAAACTTAAGGCTGCTACCTTCCGGTCCTGACACTGGTTCGTCTGCCCGCCTATGCAGCCGGCCCGGCTCTCAACGCCCTGATGATCACCCGTATTATACCCAATTACTGCAAATCCTGCATGGCTACGGGTGGTCCATAATGGGCAAGGCGTTGTTAATCTTCGCCATCGCGCATACTTCACGTTCTCTCCGTTCACACTGTTTGTACCATGCTCAGCAAAACACAATACTAATGCCAATCGGTAAACGCTTCATCACCTTGCACCACGCCAGCGAAAAGGTGGTAACGTTTATCGCAAACCATCAAGTGAGCAACTAGCATGTTCTATGCAAAGATTAGGGTATCCCCGCCAATTTGCGCAGTTCAAAAAGTCCTTTGGCCTCTGGTGGCAGTAGCGGAGACCTCGCCTTCTCATAGCATAGGTACAAGCGATGAAGCGCGCGTGTACAAGCGGTGTACAACGGAAGACGGTCCATTTCCGACCGGTAGCTCCTGTTGCTCGCATCGGCAACTATAACTGCGTCAAATTCCAGCCCCTTGGCGTAGATAAGTGGAGCCACATAATTTCCTACGGAAAATTCCGTCGTCTTGTCATTGAGGAGCGTAACATCTAACGACCTCCCAAGGACATCGTACAGGGCTTCCGCTTCGGCACAAGATTTACACACTACACCTACGGATGGGTAGCCATCCCTATTAAGCTGCCTTACTAGTGTTCCAATAACATCCGGTGTTTTGCCACTCGCAACTTTAACAAGCTGCGGAACCACATGTGTAGAACGAACGTTCTTTATCTCGGGGCTGCCAGGCAATAGAGCTGCTGCAAATTCTGTTATCTCACGGCTAGACCTATAGCTGTACTCCAGTGCTGGTGTAATAATGCACTCAGGAAAGACGGACAGGAGAGCTTGAAAATCTGTCGTCCGTACAACCGGATTGATCGCCTGGTACGGGTCCCCAACAATGGTAATGGTGCAAGTTTCGGGCAGCAGCGTGCGAAGATACCGGTAGTGGAGAATGGAGTAGTCCTGTGCCTCGTCAATTACCGCATGGATTACGCCGTTGAAATTGGGAAAGCCGTGGATAAAACCACGCAAAAACATGATGGGTAATACATCCTCACACATGACTGTGCGCTTAGTGATTGACTTGATGGTCGCCTCTATCCACGCACTGCGTCCCGCGTTAGTAACCGCCTGGCGCCGCCGGAGGACCCTGTTTACCGCAACCGATACTTTGCCAGGCGCGGTTGTCTTCGAGGCTTCAGCCAGGTCCCCAAGCTCCCCAGATTCCAGGTATCGAAGAAACAGTGCATACCACCGGAGTGGCGACGTATTTCTCAGCCGAACTAACTCGTCGTGTACTGGTTTGAAGCAAACCTCTAGTTTTTTCAGTGCCAACTCATTATTGCCCTGGCCCACGACAGTATTTCTAGTTTTATTTAACAGGGCTGTCTTGACATCGACAAGATTAAGGACCTCATTAATTCGCTCGTTTAGCGGAATTTCGGCAAAGGAGCTAAATGCGTTCAGCATCGCATCCCTGGAAATAACCATTTCAACATCAATTTTTCCGGGTACGTTTCGCGACTTAAAACTAAAAACGGGCCTGTAGTAGATATCGACGAATAGCGACTTAATATACTCTTCCACCTTGTGGATGAATGC
>JAJZFK010000396.1 GCA_021805405.1 bacterium | reverse complement strand
CAGTACGAGATGCCCACGAAACCGACGAGGGCTTTGCAGACCGTGTTACCGCCTGGGACCACGCCTGCCTGGAACTCCCGGCACGGCGTGAAGAGTACGCAGTCGCTCAGGCCCAAAGGATCCGTGTTCAAGCGCAATCGCTAGAGGACGCGCAACTTTTGGAAATGTGTATGCGGTACTGGCGCGCCCAGCGGTACCAGCAGGAGTTCGGTGTTCAATTTGCGTTGCATACGGTGAGTATTGCAGTGCGTGACTGTACCGACCATTCGGTTGCAGTATGGCCAAACGCGACGGCCGTTGCGGATCTTGACGACGACGAACGGGAGGCAGTGGTGGCGCGTTACCTGGAACTGGATAGCGTAACAGATGCCATGGTCCCTACATTGCCGCTGCGCTGCTGCGCGCCGGCAGCGTAACGGCCAACACCAGTACCGCTTTGCTACAAGACAGGTGGAATAGCCCCTGGTGGCGCGATGCGGTTGACGACTGGTTATGCAGGGCGCAGGCGATTATGCAGGGGCCAGATGCCTGGCGGCAGGTTCTAATAAGGCGGCTGGCGACCGAACCGCCGACGTTTCTATATGCCTATTTCAGGGAGTGGCAAAATGCGCAGCAGCGATCAGTTTCCCCGTAGCGGAACAATGGGCACTTCGGCTGCAACCAGCCTGGTGCCAGCACCCTCATTGCTCAGTACAACAGAAGAGATAGCGGGCCGGGTAGCGAGACGCTGGTCCGATCTTGTAGCACCTATTATCCAGGCGCAGAGTGCAGCCGTGGAGCGTCTGGCGAGCACCGTGAATTCCGGCAGCGGCTCGCTGCCACGAATTAGCTATTCGGCTGCAAGGCAAGGCCCAGCTCTGCCCACACACCTTCCGTTCAGCCTTCACGGCATACGGTACGGCAACGATTTCAGTACTGCTTATGATACGTTCGCACAGGGCGTGGACCACGGCATCACCCTTAGCGGGGCGATTAACGGTGCCGTAGCTGGCGCTTCCATTGGCGGCCCAGTTGGCGCTGCCGTGGGGCTGGGCATCAGTCTGCTCGGTGGCCTGTTTGGTGGTCACCACCACACGCCACAAACGCGTATCCAGAACCCTGCGTTGCAATTCTCGCCTTCCAGCATGGACTACATGGCATATAGATATCGAGCTACAGGAGGCAGTAGCGCCGCAAGCCTGCTGCCCGGCTTCAAACCCCCGCCTTCGGCTCCTGCGGTGCACCTCTACATCGATGGGGTAAAGACTGCCGTGCAATCACAGGTCAACCAACAGTTGAGCGCGTCTGCGGCATCGCGTGCGTCGGTCTATTACGACATGTCGCGCCCGCTGTGAGCCTGATCAGGATAATATCTCCAGATTAGCCTCTGTTACCGCCACTGGAAGTTTATCTCCGGGATGTTGCCCAGTTCGTAGTTATCGCGTTTTGCAAGTTTGAAACAGGTTGTGCGAAGCCACTATACCGCCGGTAACACGGTCGAGATACCGGTAAGGCAAGTTTGGAGGTACTGCTATCGGCACCACTGCAACCAACCCGATCACCAGCTCCGGTTTTAACCCGCAACAATGGGGCGACAGCGGCTTTACTGCTGGGCCGGGAGTAATTAGTGACCCCATATCCCTGCCGGGAACCCAGATCTACGGCCTACTTAGCCCCATGATCGCTTGGGCAGTGAGGGTGCAACGGCAGAGCGGCAACGGCCCTCTGATATCCGAATTATGGTATAACCGAGCCGGCACGTGGAGCCTGATGCCAATCCAGCCAACTGCAGACTCCTCGCGTCCCATACATATCGCGCGCCGCTACAGGCAGCCCAGTCAATTGGATTGCTGGATACCAGATAACACCGGAATGCTGGCACCTGGCCTTCAAACATCGCCCGCTAACCTCGTAGGGAATCAGTACGACCCACTGCTAGACGAGGCTCGTGAGGTGATACTGCGCCTGGGCGTATGGTGCCACGCCAACCTATGCGTGGGGCGCTCCTGGTTCTGCACAACCGCGCCATCTGCCGGCTCTCTTTCCACACTTAGCGATGGACAGTTCGCTTCCTTCGATGCCGCCTCACTGCCGTCGTTCTACTGCGCTGCCTGGCAGCTTCCCACAGGAGCAATTGTAACACTGCAGTGCGATACCGGTGCCACGCAGTGCATAAACCACGTAGCCTTGCGATTCTGCTCGAACACCACTACCGCCACGTTACCCGCAACCGTGCAGGTACAGCTCAGCCTAGATGGCATCACATACATCAGCTTTCCACCACGACCAGTCGCTGGCCCCACCGGCGACTGGGAAGACGGCGTAATGGGCGATCTCTACGAAACAAATGTGACCGAAGTCGCTTTCTGCGACCTTGATACAACAGCCCGGTTTGTTCGTATTAACGCACAATTGCGAGCTGATATTGCACAGACAATAGCGATCGACGAGGTGGCAGTTTTTGGAGGCAGCAATGGCGGATGGCTTGGCATGAACCGGTTCCACGGTTACCTTGGTGACAGCATTGAATGGACTCCGGATGGATGGGTGCATCTATTGGCCACGGATACCCTGAAGCGGCTCGCCGATAACAATGAAACACGGCTTACTGGCCGGTTTGATTATGCTGAACTTGCCGATATTGCCTACAGCCTGCTTACCGCGCCCACAGGATGGCGGGGTGCACCGGGTGCCTATGATGCGCCGCTTACCAGTGCTGAAGTTGGATGGGCGAGCGGAGTAGGCCTCACCGGGTTTAAATTTCCGGTTTGGCAGGGGCAGGGTAACAGCCAACTTGGCTACCAGTACGAACTATGGCACGAAATAGGCTGGCAGATTACCGCAGATGGTAATGGCGTCCTGCAGGTTTCCGAGCCGCCGTATAGTCAACGTCGCCCGTCGCGCCTGTTTATAGCTGCGCCAGATGGTAACAACGATGTACGTGGAATTGTAAGACATACCGATGGTAAGCAGCTGCGCAACGTGGTTGAGGTTACGAGCGGGTCACCACAAAACGGGCAAGGCGGGACGCTCACGCAACTGGTACCATCAAGCGTTTCGCGCTTTGGGCACCGGCGCATGGTTGTTACCGATCCGCTAGCACAGCTTCCGGATTTCCGCGTGAAAACTGCGTCGCAAATCCTGCGAGACTATGCTTGGAATTTGGCGCAACTTGCGGCAGATATTCAACCCGATTTCGATACGTCTCTACGGGCTGTGCATGCTTTTCGTACCGCGGGTAGGTTAACCCTAACGGCAGGCACAGGTAGCAGCAGGACAACAGAGCTATGGAGCCTGCAGCAGTACGAGGAGCGCATCACAAATGGCGACTGGTGGGCGCACGCACTCTATTCGCCCTATGTGTGTGTGGGACCAGACGCTCCGCAAGTTCTCGAAATGGTCTCCTCATCCACTGGTCCACCGTACCAGACTACCGTTTCCTGGCAGGTAGATACTGCAATGCATCTGGCCGGATTCAACGTCTATGCATCCACCTTTGGTGAGGATGGGCCATTTATACTCGCAAGTCCGGCGCAACCTCTACCCGCTAATTCTACGTCGTTTACCTGGGGAAGCTATAATAGTAGCGAGCAGATATGGGTGTACGTGACCGTGGTGGACGATCACGGTGCCGAAAGTCTGCCGTCGATCGTTATGTCGGTAATTGCCGGTAGCGGTGGTGTCACAAGCAGTAACTGGACTGTTACAGATCTCGCCGCAAGCTACGGGCAGGTAACCGGGCCAGACAGTCTTGGCTACTTTACCTACGAGTTCAATCTAACCTGGACAAGCCCGCCTGCCTCCCTAACCGGGCAGGATCATGGCATGTTCGGGTTCAAACATATGATATTGGGCTTTACCGTTGAGACGCTTCCACCAGATCCCACCAACCACTGGGAGTGGAGACGAAATCCGGCTGATTATCGCAGCTTCAACCGCGTTCCACCCGGTATGATGTGGGATCGCAAAACGTACGGTCTGTTGAACTGGGTCAGCAGGTTTCGCACTACTACCGCTATTCCAGCTGGTAGCACAGTCTATTATCGTATGTGGACAAGTAACACCAGCCTGGGTTGGCACCAGACTTTCATGAGCAACGTAGCGAGCTGCACCGTTCCAGCCTAACCGCACTCACGCGCACGGTAACACGGAGGTACCCAGTTGGAACTTATACAGGGCGTGGTAGAACAGAGCTGGCACGCGAGAGCCGATAGGCGGTTTACGGCAGGCCAGGTAATAGATATTGATCCTATTGCGCACACGTGTACGTTAGATGTGGGTGCACGAGATGTTCAAAACTCACCGGTGTATCTGCACGGTGTTCCGTTCAGCCCACAGACGCCGCCCTCTGTAGGCGATGTACTTAACCTCTCCTATGCAAACAGCAGCCCCCATAGCATTTCTGCGGCGGGCGGACAGCTAGGTGGAATGAACGGGCAGAACAGCATTACGGTGCAAGGTGCAGTCTCAAGCATCACAGCAGGGGCGCTTCCAACGCTGCGAGGGGCCGTACAGCTGGCAGCAGGAAGCGGCGTCACCTTCACTCAAGCCTCGCAGGTCATTACCATTAGCGCGACAATTCCGCCTGCCGCCACTACAGTCTCCCCGGTAGCTCCCGCTTCCAACCCAGGCACCCTCAGCTCGTATGCTCGCGAAGACCACGCGCACGCCGGTGTGCATTCCGTAACCGTACAGGGGCAGGTGCCACTTTTGGGTGATATCGTTCTACAGGCAGGTAGTTACATCACGCTCGCACAGGCCGCAGGTGCAATAAGCATATCGGCCACCTTGCCAACGGGCAGTACGTCCTCCTGGAACCGCATCGTATGGGCACCGCCTGCCACAGGCTCCAGTTATATACTCACAACACCCTCCCAACCTACCCTTGTAGTCGTCACCGCCGCGCCCGCTGGCGTTACAGTAAACCTACCCCCAGCAGCAGGCATCACCTACCCCATCGCGATCAAGAATTACTCACCAGGCACTGGTAATGGAATCGGCATCCTGGCAGCGGCAGGAGACTCCATTCAAGGCAATACCGGTACCTGGAATCTCGGTAGCGCGACCGGTGAGATGGTGTTGCTGCCTGCGGATGTAGCCGGCCAGCAGGTGTGGATGATCCTTTCCTTAGGGTAAGGACTTGCAACCAGTATTTGCTCAGAAAGACCTCTGGTTAGGGCTTGCAGGTTCAACAGCTTCGCGATGGCGTTCACGCGGAGTGACCTCTCCCCGCCGTGCGACACGGCGCCCCTCCTCCGGGCACTCGCTACGCTCGTTGAAGGAGGGAGTGCGGATGACGGCACTGCACGGTGAGTGCACCGGATAGCACGGCACTGAAGTACCATACTGAGATGCAAAAGCCGACCTACATGGGCTAAATGCTGCGGCTGCATTGCCTGCGGGCAGGTACATCAGCGTTGCGCTTGCGCAAATATCCATCGCCATCT
>JAJZFK010000438.1 GCA_021805405.1 bacterium | reverse complement strand
AGGTAATTTCTGCCCCAAGAGCAATTGCGACAGGTAATGGTATGTTGGATTTCATGCTAGAGGCTCCAGAGCACCTTTTGATGCGCCGCCCCAAACAAAGGTGTATAGGGCGGCGACAACCAGATGTGCGGGTTAATTAGTTGACCACTGATAGGCGTTCGTATCATAGATAATGTACTTGGTAGGATCGGCACCGGCCATTAGCTGCCCAAGGTGCTCGCCCTTTGCGTGCCCATCTACGAATGCAACGTTGAACATGGTGCCAGACTTATGGTGCGGCCATGAGCCGCCGTACTGATTCCAAACTTCCGGATTGGCCGTGAGGTTCCAGCCACCCAGGTAACATCCCATGTCTGGTGGACCAACTGGCG
The DNA here is from genome assembly GCA_021805405.1 of bacterium. GTDB lineage: Bacteria > Armatimonadota > Chthonomonadetes > Chthonomonadales > Chthonomonadaceae > JAJZFK01. Next base: position 5,070 of record JAJZFK010000438.1, on the reverse strand, counting down.
AATCAACTGCCCAGTTTCCACCACCTTGAACCGAGGTGCCCGTGAGGCCCCAGGTACTGTCCACAAGCAGGATGGTGTTCGCTGGCCGGTTAACGGTCGCGAGTGTCGCTATCTTGAATGGACCTGCCGGATTGCAGCCGCTCGCGTTGTAAGCCAGCCAGTTGTAGTTGTAGCCAGCATCTACGCGCCAGGCCCAGTCCCACTGCTTTTTCGCAATGGGTGCGTTGTAGTCGAAATTGCCAGTGTTAGGGTCCGCAGTCAGCTGGCTGTCATTGGCGTTAGGGTCGTCGGGACAGCGGAAGATCTGCCAGCTCTTGATATAGGGTTCTACCACGATTGGCCACGGCTGGTCCTGCGGATATTGGCCATAGCAGCTGCCAGCAAATCCGCATGAGTTGACGTTGACGAACATTTCGTCGTAATCCTGAGTATACATCGCCATTGCGAGGCCAGTTTGGCGGAAGTTGGAAAGGCAGGAAATTGCGCGGGCGGCTTCCCTAGCCTGAGCGAAAACAGGGAATAGAATGGCAGCAAGAATTGCAATAATTGCGATAACAACCAGCAGTTCGATAAGAGTAAATGCGGACCTAAGTCCGGTTTTCGGTTTGCTAACCGGCATGATTTACGTACCTCCCAAAGGAATGTTGAGAACTAGCCAAATAACAAAACGCGCCTAAGTTGGAGATTTAGTATCCACGTACCGTAATCCACTACTTAAACGCCGTTGCAGGAGTTAAGCTACATCGCTCAGAAGTACTTAACACTATTCGATTAACGGTACACTGCATGAGTGTACGAAGTCATCTTGCCAACTTTTGCTAAAAATGTCAACGAATGTTGAAAGATTCGAAACCAATTTTAGAATTTCACGTAATAATGCCCTTTTCAAATTGGTTAACCGGATGGGATCCGTTTTTTTGATGTATTTTCCACTATTGCAGTTCCCCTTATTTCTCAGTGTTTAACTGCCTGCACAATTTTGATTGCATTCATGCGGGTCTCTGCGGCTTACCGGTGGTATCCAATTCCGGATAGCAACGCAGGTACCGAGGGAACTATAATGTGAATGCTGGGCGGCACTGCTTGGTGTGCGGTGCGTCCAGCATTCACGTGGCAGAATTGTGTTGTGGCTTATGAAACAGCAAATTCGCGCAGATAGGCCGCCAGGGCAGCACACCCAGTTTCGGGGAACGCGTTATAAATGGACGCGCGGAAGCCGCCAACAGAACGGTGACCCTTTAGTCCGTCCATCTCTCGAAGTTGTGCACCGGCCAGGAACTCGGCTTCGCGGCCCTTGTCCTTCAGGCGAAATGTGACGTTCATTAGCGAACGGTCGGCCTTGTTGGTTACAGCCGGATCGTAGACATCTGGAAATTCGTCGAGTGCTTCGTAGATGAGGCCAGCTTTCCGACGGTTACATCGGTCCATATTTTCCAGGCCGCCGCGCTCCTCAATCCACTTTAGTACCAGATCAAAGACAAAAATAGAAAACACAGGCGGCGTGTTGTACAGCGAGCCAGCTCCTGCATGGGTCTTGTAACTAAGCATGGTAGGCACGTCAGCGTTCGCAGACTCCAGAAAGTCTTTGCGCACCAGTACGATAGTGAGACCGGCAGGTCCTGCGTTTTTCTGAGCGCCGGCGTAGAGCATATGGAACCGGTCGTAGGGAATATCCCTGGCAAATATGTCCGACGAACAGTCAGCAATAAGTGGAGCCTTACCTGCAGATGGAAGTGCTGGCCACTCTGTGCCTTCAATGGTATTATTCGTCGTTATGTGAAGGTACGCTGCATCCGGGGTGAGATTAAATTCGGTGGGAATAGAAGCAAACTTGTTGCCTTCGGATGACGCTGCGATGTTAACTTTACCGTAACGCTTTGCTTCCTTTATCGCTTTGGTAGACCATTCTCCCGTGTTAACATAGTCTGCCGTCTGATTAGACGATAGAAAGTTCATAGGCAGCATGGCGAATTGAAGGCTGGCACCACCACCCAGAAATATCGGCTGCCATTCGTTTGAAGAGAGGCCTAGGATACTCAGCAGCCTGTTTTCGGCATCGTGGTGAATGGCCTCATAATTAGGCCCGCGGTGGCTCACCTCGAGGATAGACATACCTGTACCGTCAATCTCGAGTACACCCGCAGATGCCTGCTGAAGCACCTCCTCGGGCAGAATGGCAGGTCCCGCACTAAAATTGTAAATTCTCTTCATTGATTGTTCCTTACCGTTTGTAGTCAATGCACTCGCCGTTGAGCGGGTAGCGCAAGCTATCTTGCCTTCGCCTTACTGGTACAGCGGCCGCGATCTGTATGAAATTGGATCGATGATGCCGGCTCGCTGAAAGCCCCGCAGCCTTAAGGCGCAACTATCACATATCCCGCAAGCTTCGTCCTCACTCTGATAGCAGCTCCAGGTTTTCGCGAGAGGTGCCGAAAGTTCAACTGCCCGTTTTACAATCTCATCCTTCCTAAGATGGATGATGGGAGTTACTATTTTTATGTCGCCAGCAGCCGTTCCAACTTTAACTACCCTATTGAATGCCTCATAGTATTCAGGACGGCAATCTGGGTACCCGCTGCTGTCCTCATAAACAGCACCAATATACACGCGCTTCGCCCCGCATACCTCTGCCCATGAAACTGCGATGCTAAGCATGTGTGCGTTGCGAAAGGGGACGTATGATGTTGGAATCTCGGTGGAATGCAGATTGGCTTCCGTAACCGGTATTGATTTATCGGTGAGGCTGCTTCCGCCGATTGCGGCGAGATGCTGAATGGAGCAACTCATGGTGTGTGAGGCGGGCACGCGGTAGTGCAGTGCGATATCTTGAAATGCCTGCAGTTCCCGTTGCTCCGTGCGCTGCCCGTAATTAATGTGCAGAAGGAACAACTCGTGGTTTGCAGCGTGCGCTTCGGCCACTGTGACGCAGGAATCCATGCCGCCGGAAACCAGGCATATCGCCCGCATCTTACGCCTCCATTCACCCAAAATGCTGGTTGTAGTTTACCACATTGGGTAGCGAGTACCGCGAATTCTAATGGCTCCGATACGGGGAGTTGCAGCGCAGAATGGCGAACACCTCGGCTTTTTGCTAGCGAGGATAGGGCGGGCAGTAGACGTCTCCTCAATTGCCACGCTGATAGAATCGTGCGCTGCCTAGCAATTAAAGCGGGCAGCGCACGATCGTTTTCTACCCACCTACGGATTTAGTGATTAGGGTTGCACGCAGGATCGGATTTGGTACCCATTTTTTCAAGAAGCGCCTTTGCTGGGCACCAGTTTGTAAATGCTGACTGCACTAGGTTGATTGCCACAAGCCCAGTAAGGACTAACCAGTATTGGCTCACCAAAACTCCCATTACCACCGATAGTAAAACGACCGTCCCTGCAGCTAGCCTTAAATATCGCTCTGTGCACATGTTACTCTTTGCCTCCAGCGGTGCCAGCCAGAACGTCTTCTAGCACTGGTTCACCGTTAATATCTCTTGGAACATTGATGCCCGGCTCATTGCGCTTGATCATGTAATAGATTACAGGAACCACGGGCCGCGATAGCAGTGTGGAAGCAACTGTTCCCCCAATAAGTGACAGCGCCAGGCCCTGGAAGATAGGGTCCCCCAGTATCACAGACATTCCCACGATGACTGCAGCACCGGTTAGCAGCATCGGTCTGAACCGAGTTACGCCAGCGTCGATCACAGCCTGCTCAAGAGGCATACCCTGCCTTAGCCGTAGTTCCGTAAAGTCTACGAGTATGATCGAATTGCGCACGATGATACCTGCCCCGGCTATAAAGCCGATCATTGATGTAGCTGTAAAGTAGGCACCAAACAGGGCGTGTGCGGGCAGAATGCCGATTAGCGTTAATGGTATAGGCGCCATAATGACCAACGGCGTCTTGAATGATTGGAACCATCCCACGACGAGTATGTAAATGAGCACAAGAACCACGGCAAAAGCTATACCAAGGTCGCGGAACACTTCGTACGTTATCTGCCACTCACCATCCCATTTCATCGCGGGTTTAGCCGTGGTGAACGGTGGGCGTATGGAGAGTACGTTGAGGTGACCGCCGCCTGGCATCTGCAGTTTTGCAAGTTCTTTATTCATGGCGAGAATGGCGTATACGGGACTCTCCAGCCTGCCAGAAACGTCGCCGGTTACGTAAATGACCGGCATGAGGTCCTTGTGGTAGATTGATATGTCGGGTTTCACCGTCACGACACGCACCAACTCGGTTAGCGGTACCATTGCCCCATTTGACGCGTGGACGTAGATGGCAGAGAGCTGATCGAGTCCACTACGATCCCGGCGCGCCACGCGTACCCGGATGGGAATTGGAGCGCGAGCAGACGGATCGTGTGCCAAGCCAGCCGACACCCCCGATAGTGCCTCTGCTAGCGTTCGGCTCACCGTGCCCACGTCAACTCCGCTCAGCGCAGCCTTGCGGGTATCCACCACGTATTGCACCGTCGACTGCGGGTCGTCGCGGTACCAGTCTACATCCACGACACCAGGAGTTGTGCTGAACACGTTCTTAACCTGGGCAGCTACTTCGGCACGCACCTTGTCGGTTGGCCCATAGATCTCGGCCACAAGCGTCTCAAGTACAGGCGGGCCCGGTGGAACTTCCGCAACCTTTAGCCGCACGCCCCACTGTTGTGCTATCTTTGCCAGTTCTGGTCGAATGCGTTTTACGATCTCATGACTCTGTGCGCTTCTCTCACTCTTGCCTACCAGGTTCACCTGTATATCGGCCTGGTATGGTGCACTGCGGAAGTAGTATTGGCGCACTAAGCCGTTGAAGTTTATTGGGCTGTGCGTGCCCACATACATTTGGTAGTTCTTTACCTCTGGCACTGTTGCGATGAAGTTTCCCAGAGCTTTCGTTGCTGCGGCGGTTTGCTCCAGCGTGGTTCCGTTTGGCATGTCTACTATCACCTGAAACTCGTTCTTGTTGTCAAACGGCAACATTTTAACGACTACCGAGCGGGTAAGAAACAGGGCCAACGACGCGACGAGGAGTACCACCATACCTCCAAGAAATAGCCATCTCGCCAAGGCATTCTC
>JAJZFK010000383.1 GCA_021805405.1 bacterium | reverse complement strand
GACTGCCTGGTGGGTCCAGCCTGATAGCACGGCACTGAAGTACCATACTGAGATGCAAAAGCCGACCTACATGGGCTAAATGCTGCGGCTGCATTGCCTGCGGGCAGGTACATCAGCGTTGCGCTTGCGCAAATATCCATCGCCATCTGCTCCCCTCGCTCAGCGCCAAAGGCGCGCCCGGAGGAGTGGTCGACGCGAGAGCGTCGGGGGAGGAGTCGCTGCAAGGGCCAGATGTTCTTCACCAACTTTGAAGTTGCGCTTAGGTGGTGTCAGCTCTCTCCGCCCCTGCGGGCCAGTGGTTTGTTGGCACTGCTTACGGCGAAGAGACTCCTCTGCGGCCCCAGGGGCCACCCCTCCTCCGGGCACGCGTGGACCTGGTTCCCCGGTTGCGTTGCGCGGTGCCGGCTTGCTGGTGGAGCAGGGCAGCGACCTCACTGGCAGCACGTGGACGACGAACGCGCAGTACCTGCGAGCTGGCGGCGGCTACAGCAGCATGCCGGTACGGCAACGAGCATATAGGCTGGCGAGTGTCCGAACTTTAACTGCCTTTTATGGGCACTTTTGGCCTGGAGAGCCGTTGACCCTGGCAATCCAAACTCTAACTTACGCCTGCACTGCTTCGTTGAAGTGCAGGCGTAGTTGTGCCACCTAGGTAGGGTTAAAACGGCTGAAACCTTCGTTCACTATTTGGAGTATATTCGCGTGCAATTCAGCATTACTGGCGGCAATGAGCGACCCAAAGTTCGACTCGGTGGTATCCATGAGGTCCCAGTTATCCAGGGAGTTACCCCAGGCATCCGTAACAACGCAGCCGGAAGACTGAGCGATTACCGCTGCTGCTGCAACATCATATCCGTAAAGGGAGAGTAGCCGCCCGCCACCGAACCGTTCAAATTGTGGGCGTGTAGACGGGAAGTCCCTCAGAATCCGGTTGCGAATATCGACTACGACGCTCAACTGTCCCGTTACCAGGCGGGTTAGTTCAAAGGCGCTGCTGTTAAGGATGAAAAAGCCGCCCTTTACGGTAGTTAGGCTTGCAAGTTCACCACCGGCACCGAACACGAGATTGAGTGGCGCACCTACAGTGCCGAAGGTCATCGCGCACTTTTCCACATCGGTCGTGGTTAGCTTTACTGTCTCCACGGCTGAACCGTCCGCGGTCTGTACGGCAACGGGATTACCGCGTTCTACTGCGAACGTCTGGCCGCTCTTAATCTCTGCAATGGCCGCATAGGCAACATCGCTGAGCGTGGGATGAGGGCTGTACTTGCACCATGCAACGGAAACCACACACGACTCAAGGTTGGCTACCGCTGCGCGGGTTCCATCAATGGGATCAATAATGAGAACGCCATCCGGGTTGTTTATTCCTTCTATGTGCACCAGGCCACGGTCTTCTGAGTAATAGGCTACAGGAAGATTGTTGTCTTTTATGAACTGTTCCACAGCTTCTTCAGCGATATCGTCGATGCTGAAGGTAGCGTCACCGCTAGAGGCGATACCTGTGACTCGGCGGGCGCGCCATGTGCCAAGATGCGGGATTACGGAGTCACGCACGTGTGCCGCAAGCGCACGTATTGTGTTCTGTGGTGTCATGATCGTAATGTCATCCTTTGATGAGGTAGTATTTTCTTAAGCTCCTTAAGAATACCCGTTTACAATGGTCAGTCGATAGTATCGTCAGCGCGACAATACCTGTTATACCTACGTATGCAGGATTCGGTGCCCGTTATGCTGAACGTAATGGGAGTAATGTGTATCATCACTAGGAGGAATTATAATGCATTTTGGCAACGCCTGGTATCCAGAGCACTGGCCCGAGGAGCGCTGGGAGCAGGACGTACGGTTGATGCACGAAGCTGGTATGACGGTCTGTCGCATTGCGGAATTTGCATGGTCGTCCATTGAGCCAACTGACGGACGATATGAACTAGACTGGATTGACAGGGCGATTGCGTTGTTGCACAAATATGAGATTGCCACGGTGCTTGGCACGCCAACAGCGGCTCCCCCTGCGTGGGTAACCTATTATCATCCTGATACGTTAGCGATAGAATCAAGCGGGCGACCCGCAACACATGGCAATAGGTGCCATGCTTCTCCTAATAGCCCCACTTACCTGAAATACTGCAGGCGCGTAATTGAGCATATGGCTAGGCGTTTTGGAAACGACCCCAGGGTAATTGGCTGGCAGCTAGACAATGAATACAACAGGGTTGACTATTCCGACACCGCCAAACGACAGTTTCAGCATTTTCTTAAAGAGCGCTATGTAACCATAGACAAATTAAACGATCACTGGTCTACAGCGTACTGGAGCCAGACTTACGACTTCTGGGAGCAGATACCAATACCTGTAGGCGGCCATAACCCTGGCCTCATGCTGGCGTTTCGACAGTTTGTTACTTATACGTGGCAGGAGTTTCAGCGTCACCAGATAGAGGCAATACGTAACAATTCGAACAGCAGCCAGTGGATAACGACCAACCTGATGGGCTGGTTTGATGGGTTTGATACCTACAAGGTTGCCAAGGATCTCGATTTTGTATCCTGGGACTGGTACATCGGTTCTGGTCACCACGACTATACACGAACGGGCCTCCTGCACGATCTCAATCGCGGATTCAAACACAAAAATTTCTGGATTATGGAGACTCAGCCTGGGACTGTGAACTGGCATTCCAATAACAACTCGCTGTACAAGGGTGAGGCACGGGTTATGGCCTTCCACGCCGCTGCGCACGGCGCAGATGCACTCGTCTATTGGCAATGGCGATCGGCATTGGGCGGGCAAGAGCAGCTTCACGGCAGTTTAGTTGGCCCGGACGGTAACCCGCGCCCATTCTACAACGATGCCTGTAAGATTGGCAGTGACTTTAAGCTTGTTTCTGATGCGCTTGAAGGTACCACGGTAAAGGCAGATGTCGCTATCCTGCATAGTTATGATTCGCGGTGGGCAATTAACGGCCAACGGCACAACTCGGCTTATGATCCTGTCGACTATATAGAGCACTGCTATCGACCGCTCGCACTGCATAATGTCGCAGTCGATGTAATCGCGCCAAGCGCGCCTCTAGATGACTACAGCCTTGTGATTGCTGCATCGCTTAGCGTACTGCCTGCTGATATTGCTGCGCACCTGGCAGCATGGGTATATGCTGGCGGTGTTCTGGTACTCACGCCACGATCGGGGCACAAAGATGAACACAATGCACTACACACCTCGCTACAGCCCGGGCCCCTGCGAGAGCTGGCGGGTGCCGAGGTAGAGGAGTACTTTGCCCTGGACGAGCCCGTTACCGTGGTTCCAGGCTGGGGTGAGCTTGAAGCTGGTGAGGCGACGATATGGGCGGAGATGCTGCGACCGCTGAGCGCAACTACTCGCGTTGCGGCAACCTACGGACCGTCGAACGGCTGGTTGGACGGTAAGCCAGCGGTTACTATTAACCCTGTGGGCGAAGCGGGTGGCAAACTGATCATGATTGGGCCGTGGTTAGATGCGCGGCTGCAGGAGAGCATGGTACTATGGGTACTTGCTGAGGCCGGGTTGCGAGGTGTGGATTCACCACCAGAGGTTGAGATTGCAGTGCGCCAGGCACCCGATGGTCGCAAGGTAACCTTCGTGATAAACCACTGCCGGGAGCAGCGAACAACGTTGCTGCCAGAATCAGCGGCGGGCCAAAAGGATCTGCTAACCGGCAACGTGGCTGCAGCCTCCGTAACACTGGAACCGCTAGGTATCGCGGTGCTATCTGCCACCTAGCTCTAATGCCGTACCGCATGCTAAGTGTCCCCCCGGTTGAAAATTCTCTGGGGGGACTTACATTTTAAACCTCAGCTAATTTTGCGGTGGGCTGTGGGTGCTAACGCGGACCACCCACGTTCATCGCGCGCAGCACAATACTGCCGTTTAGCCCTGCAGGTTCTACCAGCCAATTAGATGCATCCAGAGGTTTGTACTGTATATCCACCATGTTAATGTCGTGGAATATCTTCCAGAGCTTTTTATCGAGGTCCATCTGCCGAATGCGGTTAGCTGCTGTGCTTGTAACGTCTATCGACAGCTTATGCCTTCCAGGGGATAGTGGGGGTATCGTGATTGTAAATGGTCGCGACAGGATGTTGCCCACCGCGACTCCGTCAACCAGCACGCGAGCGCTACCAGCAATCTGTTCAATCTCCAACTGCCACGGACCTTTGTGTCCGCTGGGCACGGCCATGTCACACTCATAACGAGCCGTACCCGCCCAGTGTGCTGCCGACGTCGAGCTCCAGTACGTAGGAGCGCCTGTGGTCGAAAACGACTCCGGCTGTCCCTCACCACCTTTCAGAAACTCCACACGCCAATCACCGTTAAGGGCGTAGACGGTATCCGTTGGCTGCAAGTACTGCCATTGTGGGGCATCGGCAACCAACTCGTTAGTGGTCCGCACGACGATAGAGCTTCCGGCATCTAATGTAACGTAGACCTCACGGCCCTGCCGCGTACTGCGCACCGCTGCTTCGCCCAGATCGCCGGTTAGTGGATTTAGCAATAAGGCGGTAAGAAACTCGTCTGGGATGGTAACCCAGTGCGACTGTTGTAGACCGGTGCGGTTCACCACGAACCTGTCTATATACTCCATGTGTACCCTGCGAACCGGGGGGGCACCCATGATGACACCGATGGGTTCGTTGGGTATACCTGCCAGCGCCAGCATCTCGATTGCCGAAGAACCGCACAGTACCTTGCCAGCGCCAAACTGACAGACATGCAGGTCGTTTCCGACAGGCTCGTCGAAGTCGATGTGGCTAAGCATTCGTTGCAGGTTTTCACGCCGCTCATCAAGGAGACCATAACCTGGGACGTCTGCCGGCAAGCCGCCAACAAAAATAACCTGCGCACCGTCGTTGGCCAGCTCCATGAGCCGCTCAAAACTGGCGTCAGGCATGTAGTGGCATGGCGGAACCAAAACCGCATCGTAGCCACCGCCCTGCAGTGAGATTTGCCCGCCAGAAAAATGAGCCTCCGCCAACTGCCGGTCGGACAACCAGTCGTAGTCGAAACCAGCCTTCCATAGTGCCTCCGCGGTAGTTCCGGCTGGGCTGGATTTTAACCAGGAGCCGTTTATCTCCAGCATGTAGATATCCGGGCGGGCCTGCCACAGGTCATGCAGAGGCCAGTAGAGCAGTGTGCGCGAACCCGGCCGGCCAGCCTGCAGGATTAATTGGCACCTGGTAACGTATTCATTTAGCAGCGGAAAATCTTGCCAGATGGGATCCTGGGGTGCAAAGGTTGTACTTGCATAGAACAGCCAGCCGGGCCACTCAGCTTTTGCTGGTGAATAGCATGTGCCGTGATAAAATATGTGGTTAACACCTGACAGGAACAGTTGATCAATCGCCGACTTTACGAGGTCGAGGGTTACGTGGAAGTGCTCTGCAAGCCATGTACAGGTTTCC
>JAJZFK010000452.1 GCA_021805405.1 bacterium | reverse complement strand
TTCTGAGAGATCGCATTGACGAAGCTGGTGACCAGAAGTTCGGCTTCTACCGCCCGGACTACACGCCCAGGCTGTCTGCAACCTACCTTCACAACCTGACCACAATCCTCGCTGACAAGGATGGCACCCATAGGTCATCGGCACTAAATTACAGCATACCTAACGAGCCCGCAACAGTTCACGATCTACTTTTGGAGAAGAGTAATGGTGACATGGAACTCGTGGTATGGGACGAACGAGTTAGCGGAGAGGATACCGTAACAATCCACTTTGGCCGCACGGTAAATGAAGCAGTGCTTTACGATACCACAGTTGGTGTCGTGCCGGTGCGCACCGCAAAAAACCAGCGGATCATGCACGTAACTTTGAGTGATCACCCAGTGGTAATTGAAATACCTCGCGTCGGATCGTAGTTGTAGCAGGTTGGGCACGACAACAGTAAGCATAAATCCTGGTGGATTAGCGGCCATGCAATTAGTGCTGCTTTGGTGACGTGGCACTGCTGGCGTGGTAGTATAAAGTCACAATTACGCCATGTAACTGAAATTTTGCGCGTCTCTTGTCCGGCTACCTTTGGATGCGCAGTTTAAAGAGGTTTTTGATCGCTATGCTTGTTAATCTGCCTACCGATATTTTTACGTACCCTGACGTGAAGCTGCCCAGGGTTTGGCGCGTGACACAGCGCCACGAGGCTCCATCGCTCTCTGTAGAACAGATACAGGCGAAGACAGAAGCGGCGGCGATGGCATTGCTGCGTGAGCGCGCGCTCCCGGCGGGTGCGGAGATCGCTGTGGGGGTGGGTAGCCGGGGACTAGATAACCTGGTCATAGTGGTTCGCACTGTAGTTGCCGCGCTTTTAAAGGCAGGTTATAACCCGTTCATAATTCCGGCAATGGGTAGCCATGGTGGTGCCACTGCTGAAGGGCAGGCAAGTCTCTTAAGTGACTACCAGATCACAGAAGCGAATGTGGGCTGTAGTATCCGTGCCACGATGGAGGTCGAGCAGGTTGGCGTTCTAGAAGGTGCAGACGCCGGTCCATACGCGGGGTTTCCTGTCTATTGCGATCGGAACGCTTTTGGCGCAGATGCAATAATACTTATTAACCGCATTAAGGCACACACAGATTTTTCCGGAGTTCTAGAAAGCGGCATCGGAAAGATGGCTGCCATTGGTTTGGGAAAGCGCTTTGGTGCGGAAGCGATACACCGGTACGGCGCAGCCGGCCTCGCAGACCTGCTACCGCGTGTTGCACGGTTTCAGGCCGCCCACCTACCACTTCTAGGTGGTGTTGTCCTGCTTGAAAATCCCGAAGGTCATACCTGCGAAGTTCATCCCCTTACAGTTTCCCATGTAGGGCGTGAGCCAGAGGTAGCACTTCTTGAGCGGGCTCGACTTCTGGCTCCCTCGCTGCCTTTTCGCGAACTTGACGTCTTGATCATCGACGAGATGGGTAAAAACATTAGTGGCACAGGTATGGATACACATGTGATTGGCAGACTGCAGATGCCTTCGCTAGACGAGTCGCAGTGGGACGGGCCGAAGGTACGGCTGATTGCGGTATTGGACCTTACCGATGAGTCTCACGGTAATGCGTCCTCGGTGGGCCTTGCAGATTTAACCACAGAACGCCTGGTGAGCCGTACGGATTTTACGGCGACTCTTATTAACGCCCGAACCAGTGGGGAAGGTGGTGTCCTGCGTGCCAGACTGCCACTTGTGCTGCCAGACGCTGAGGCATGTATCCGCACAGCTATTGCTACGTGTGGACGTAAGGACGCATCTGAGGTTCGGCTGGCGCGGATACGAAACACGGCAAGAACCACGGTGCTTGAGGTAAGTGAGGCACTCCTACAGGAAGCCCGTGCAAACCCTTCACTCTCGTTGGACGAGTCGTCTCACGAAATTGACTGCTCGCAGCGCCTTATTTTTTGAAACCGGGCGGTGTAATGCCACGTATAGTTGCTGAATAGCTTTAAGGTTAATATGCCAACAATCACTGTAAACAACTTAACTGTAAAGTACGGAAGCCGTACTGCTGTCGATAACGTTACCTTCGACCTTCCAGATGGGTGCGTCGGTCTTCTCGGGCCAAACGGAGCCGGGAAGACTACTTTAATTAAATGCCTGCTTGGCTTTGTTCCTCCAACTACTGGCACCGGCACTGTACTTGGCCTGAATATCGCGACCAGTGGACTCGCCATTCGACAAAAGGTGGGTCTTATGCCGGAACTGGACTGCCACATACCTGGTATAAACGCGGTAACCTACGTGGCATACGCCGGCGAACTCGCCGGTATGCCTGCCTCGCTCGCCATTGGCCGTGCCCACGAGGTGCTGGAATATTGCGGGCTTGGTGAGGCTCGGTACCGACACGTGGAGACCTATAGTACCGGTATGCTGCAGCGCATCAAATTGGCGCAGGCGTTGGTGCACGGTCCCGGGCTTCTTCTGCTTGACGAACCTACCAACGGGCTAGACCCTAAAGGCCGTGAAGAAATGCTTACACTAGTGAAAGATATTTCGCATGGCAAAGGTGTAAGTGTTATAGTGTCATCTCACCTAATGCAAGACATTGAGCGGGTGTGCGACTACGCTATAGTAATGCGTGGTGGGAAGGTGGCCACCAGCGGCGACATTGCATCACTGCGAAGTGTTGGCGGTTACCACCTGGAGATTGAACTCCGCGAGCCGTGCCCGGCGTTCACGGAGGCACTAGTGTCGCGCGGAGGCCAAGTACTGCAGGAGGCTGGGTCTATTCTTCAAATAGATATGCAGAAAGTGGAGGGGCGTTACGCTACTCTGCTGTTCCAACTGGCCGGCGCTGCAGGTACGCAGATACGAGGTTTTAGGCCGGTGCAACGCACGATGGAAGATGTCTTCCTGGCTGCAGTAGACCAGGAGAGTGCAGCTTGACCAATCCTTTACCACCGCCAGTGGTTACACCGTCACCTATTGCAGATCTAAGCTATCGTACTTATACCGGGCCGTTGCGTACACGTGCAGTTCGGTGGTGGGTCGTCGCGCTCTATACAATTCGAAAGGCACGCCGATCACCGGGGTTTTGGGTGCTGTCTGCCATATGCCTGCTTAGTTACATCTTTCACGCAATCGCGTTTTACGTGCAACTCAACGTGTCCTCAGCATTTATGGCTCAATCGCAGCGAGACTACGTGCTTCCGTTTTTTAGTGCGATGAATGGCAATATGAACGCCTATTGCCTCATGGGTATCTGTATGCTGCTAGGGGCTGGCTCAATTGCTGGTGATCAACGTGTGAACGCGCTAATGGTCTACCTCTCGAAGCCGATAACCCGCTCCGATTACCTTGTGGGTAAATGGATTGGCCTCATGGTTTCTATCTTTACGGTTGCGGTTGTGCCGTCGCTCATTTTCTATGTGGTAATGGCTGCCGCATACTCCAGTGACGGCTTTTTCACGCAAACTCACTGGCTGTTGCCGCAAATCCTTCTCGCTGCGTTGGTGCCTTCGGTCGTGTTAAGTGCCCTTATGACCGGAATATCTGCATGGTCACGCTCGTCGTTTACGGCAGGTGCACTCTTTGCGACACTCTATGTCCTAACGGGCATCGTCGCCAATATCATTGCGCTTGCCATGTTTCAACACCAGTTTCACCTTATATTGCTCATTCGCCACGCGTCCATACCGGGGCTTATTGACGCCATTGCTCAACGGGTCTTTAATGCCAAAATTCCCGGTAACAGGTTCCGGAACCCGTTTAGTCACAAATTTATCACAGCGCCGGCCCTCAGTTTCTCTCTAACCTGCGCACTGGTGCTTGTGGTAGTCTCTATTGCTGCAGCCCGCGTAAAAATTCGCGCGGTAGAAGTGGTGCGCGGATGATCACTCTGGAACGAGCTTCTCGCTGGTATGGGCAGGTAGTAGCGCTAAACGATGTATCGTGTACTGTCAACGCTGGGATCACCGCCCTTCTTGGGCCCAACGGCGCAGGCAAATCCAGCCTGCTAAAACTCGTAACAGGGCAGATACGCACCACAACCGGAACGGTAAGAGTGCTTAATCTTTCGCCATTTGCAAACCCTGCCGTTTATAAGCGGCTTGGGTACTGTCCAGAATTGGAGAGTGCTTACGAGGAGCAGACCGGGCGACAGTTCGTCACATTTATGGCGGCACTTGCAGGCATACCAACTAGCGAGCGCAGTTCTCGGGTGGCTGCTGCAATTGAGAAAGTCGCCATGACGGCAGCTGCTGATCGTAAGATGGGTGGGTACAGTAAGGGAATGCGGCAGCGCATAAAGGTGGCACAGGCCATAGTACACGATCCTGAGGTGCTCATTCTAGATGAGCCGCTGAACGGCCTGGATCCTGTGGGCCGCCGCGATATTGGCAACATCCTGCTGGAATTGGGCGCTGTTGGAAAGTGCATCGTAATTTCCAGCCATATACTGCATGAGGTAGAGCATCTTACCCGCAACATTCTGCTGTTACACAAGGGAAGGCTCCTGGCGCAGGGCGATATCTATGCCATTAGAGCGCTCATTGATAAGCACCCTCACAAAGTGCAGCTTGAGTGCGAAAAATCCCGGCAACTAGCTCAAACGCTGGTAGGTATGGAGAGTGTTGTGAGTGTTAGAATTGACAGGGATAACAGGTCCCTCGTTGAAATTGAGACACCAACGCCAGATAAATTCTATGCGGATCTTCCGGGTATTGTTGACCGCGATGGTTTAGAAATATCTGCATTTCACTCACCAGACAACAATCTGGAAGCAGTTTTTAATTATCTGGTGCAAAGCTGAGGCAGTGAATAATGATTGATCTCTTGTTGTTTTCTACTGCACTACGAGACCTTGTGAGGGCGCGAAGGCTATTCTGGGTGGCTGCCTTTACGTTTCTGGTACCAGTGCTTGGTTTTGTTATCTGCAGGTATCTACATGCTCCTAGCCGCACGTGGGTATACAACAACCTGGCTGGTACCATGGTGTTCGGCTTTGTGCTGGTTATACTTTCTGTACTGTTTGCAACCGGGGCTCTCACGCAGGAACTTGAGCAGCGCACAATTGTATATCTGCTTACTCGCCCGGTAGCGCGTTGGCGAATTCTTCTTGCGCGCTTTTTGGCGGCATCTCTTATGGCGACGGCAGCCGCGTGGGTAGCGACTATTACTTTGGCACTAGTTACCGTGGGTGTGCACAAAGTGGGCGACGTTCACCTTGGTCGCGATCTACTTATTTTACCCGTGGCTGCACTGGCTTACAGTGGTATATTTCTCCTGCTAGCAGCGGTAACGGGGAAGGCATTAGTTCCTCTTGTGGTGGGGTTGCTGTACGGCTTCTTGTGGGAAAGTCTCATTCCTCAACTGCCCGGTAACTTCAAACTTGCCTCGCTTATGACGTACGTCCACGTACTTGCACCGCACGTGACCGATAATGATCCGAACCAGGCAACCGGCTCAGCAGGTATGAT
>JAJZFK010000226.1 GCA_021805405.1 bacterium | reverse complement strand
CATACCATAAGTAAAGTACAGGTATGCGCGACCGGGTTCACCAAACATAACACGGCAACGCGGGGTTTCACCTCTATAGGCATGGCAGGCGGGATCGTCCCAGGTATACGCCTCTGTCTCAACCACCATGCCAGCAATAACGGTGCCATCGGCTTCCCGTTTCACCAACGTACAGCCTAATAGATCTGGGGCAACCAGCAGGGCAGACCTGGCGTAGAAGGGTCGGGTAAGTCGAGGAAGAATATCAGGTTCCCACATAGTAGAATGACAGTGCAAGAACGACATAGACCGCAACAAGCTGTGCGCCCTCCAGCCAGTGACTTTTGCCATCCGACGAAATCACCGTTGCAATCAGTACGCTCACGGTGAGGGCAATGAGCTCAAACGGCGTAAACAGTATCGACATAGGGTGACCCAGTGGAATGCTGAAGAAGACAAGCAGCGGAATGACGAACATCGCAATCTGTGTTGAGGAAGATACTGCTATGCTGAGGCTCACGTCCATGCGATCTGCAAGCGCCATTAAGATGGCAGCCCCGTGCTCCGCCGCATTTCCCACAATTGGTATGATGATGAGGCCCACAAAAACCGGGCTCAACCCTAGCGAGTGTACCGCTGCATGAAGACTACCCACGAGAAAATTACTCTCAACAGCTATAACTGCCGTAGCCCCCGCAAGTACCAGAGCTGCGGACCATTGCTTCCACGTTGGCTCCTCAGGATTGTCGGACACCGCCCGAAAGAGACTCTCGTGTGTACGAAGAGAGAAGACGAGGCCACCAACGTATACTACGAGCAGCACAAGTGCAACGCCAAAGCTGAGGTGAAGAGCTTTATCAGCTGAAAGACCGCCAGCTGCCCCCTGCTTGTTCCATACGAAGAGTGCGGGCACCAGCAGAGCAATTGCCGAGAGTGCCATCATTGTGGCATGAGCCTGGGCTGCTTCGGAGTTGAACTTGAGCACCCTGTGTTTAAGGCCACCCAGAAGCGCTGAAAGCCCCAGCACGAGAAGAATATTGCCGATAACTGAGCCGATTAGCGAAGCACGCACCAGCTCCAACTGGCCCTGATGCAGTGCAACCAGGCTAAATATCAGTTCGGTTGCATTGCCAAACGTCGCGTTAAGCAGGCCGCCAATCGCTGGCCCGCGCCAAAGTGAAATCTGATCGGTTGCTGAACTCAAAATTCCCGCGAGGGGCATGAGCGACAGGGATGAGCAGATAAATATGGCGAGTGCCGGTGCGTGAAACAGCACAACAAGGAAGCTGAGTGGCACTACCGCTAATGCGGCAATAACTGAGAACCTGGTTGCACCAGTTAACATAATTACACTTTCTACCGCACTTACGATTTGGCGTTGCCCGGTAATGAAGGATTTGCTAGACTTATTCCGCCCTTTTCCATTGCTTAATCCTGCTGGCTGCGGCCTCAAGGGAACGTGCCCAGGAACGCAGGTCAATTTCAGGGAATCTGTCCATCGCGTCACTGGCAAGAGACGTGTCGTAGATAACCCTTCCCCCGCTTACGGTTACTACAACGTCGCGCGCGCTACAGGCGTAAACCAGAGCGCTGCACGCATCATACGCAGGTTGACACGTTAGGCTGTTCAACGAAACTGCACAGATATCTGCACTACTGCCCGGGCGCAGCGTACCGGTACGGCCATTTATACCCAAGGCGGTGGCTCCGCCTTCCGTAGCCCAGCCAACAGCCTGGTTGGCACTAACGACTTCAATCTGCCTGCGTGATGCGCGCTGCATGTAGACGGCGAAGCGCATCTCCTCAAACATATCGAGGGTGTTGCTGCTTACTGCGCTGTCTGTCCCCAGGCCAATGCGGGGGCCCAGAAGCATGAGCGGCGCTACACCATTACCAAGTTTTGCGTTGCTTCGTGGACAGTGCGCCCATGCTAGCCCACTACGCTGCGCAATTGTTAGATCTGCTGCGGCCACCTGAACCCCGTGCACAAGCAGTGTACGCTTTCCCAACAAACCACAATCATCTAGGTACTGGACGGTAGTTTCACCGGACGGTTTCCAATTGATGCCTCTCCGGCGAAGAGAATCTGCAATTTCACCCTGCCCTGTTCGGATTAGCTGGCACTCTGGCAACGACTCAGCGGCGTGTATACAGAGTGGCAATGTGTGCCTATTGGCATATCGCGCAGTAGCGCGAAGCAGTTCGTTGCGAACCGTGTATGGTGAATGGGGTGAGATGCCAATGTGCAGGCCGGTCCCTCTTGTTAGCCGGCGGAGCCGTGCCAGCTTCTCCTCAAGTTCCTGCATAGCAATATCACGAGACTGCCCCGCAGGGTCTATCCCAAACAGCTCCTGGTAGATCACGCCGCCCAGCCCAAGCAACGCTGCAGCTTCCGCTGCGTTACCGGTGGGCGTGCAGTCCCCTATGGTTGTTATGCCGCCTGCTGCGCATTCAGCCGCTCCCCACACGGCAGACGCCAGCCAGTCGTCAGGAGTTAGCAGAGCGCTTCGTGAGGTGAGTTCTCTAATCCACGGAAAGAAGCTCACGTCCTCAACAGCACCACGCATGGCGGTGTAGTCCAGGTGAGTATGGACGTTCACGAGGCCCGGCATCAGGATAGCATTCCCAAGGTCGCGCACGGTGTCGTGCCCTGCTGCGGTTCTGGACCGCACCTCCTGAATGACGCCATCCTGCGTTATAACCTCGGCGTCGCGCAACGTCGTGCGCGCATCCGTCAGGATTGTGTCCGCTCGCCATATTACAGCATTTGCCATCTATGCTCCTCGCTGTGGTAAACAGTTAAGTTTACCATGCAGCACAGGTTGCGGCAGACTGCTGGATCAAGCATGGAGATGAACATATTAAAAACTAACCTGGCCATTGTAACCATGCTGACCAGGTGTAACCAAAAGAGGGTGAGCTACCAAACGTGTGCAAATCATAGGCCGATGGAGCTAGGTGACACCCTTTCGAACGCAAAGTTTCCAACCGGTAGCCGCTAGGAAAGAACCGACGGGCAGGGAACAATATGCTGAATATGCGTGACGCGGTTACGGCCTTGCTCTTTGCTGGCGTACAACGCCTTATCCGCACTATCGACGAGTTCCTGTGCACTGGTGATTGTGACAGAAACTGTGGCGGCCCCAAAACTAGCCGTGACGGGACGTTTAGGCCACTCAGCGGCTTCGATGGCAACACGACAACGTTCTGCCGCCTCCTGCGCACCTTGAACACCCGTCTCTGGAAGCAGAATTACAAACTCCTCACCACCGTACCGGGCAACCATGTCAACGTCACGAATTGCAGCTTTGAGCGTTTGTGCCACCGTTTTCAGCACCGTGTCGCCCTCGGGGTGGCCGTAGGCATCGTTATATGTTTTGAATTTGTCGACATCCAGGAGGATAACCGAGAAAGGACTATTGTACCTCTCGCACCTCAGCCATTCTTCGGCGAGGCGTTCCTGAAACGCCCTGTGATTTGCAATGCCTGTAAGTCCATCAGTCGTTGCAAGCGCCTGCAGTAATCCGTTCATCTGTTCAAGTGCTGCTTTCTGGTACTCAAGTTGGGCTGCCTGCTCGTTTACAACCATGATTTGCTCTTCCATCCTCGTGTGCATCTGCATAACGGTGGCCTGCTGCTCTATAAGCTGCTTGTTGGTCTCTTCCAACCACTCATTGGTTGACTGTGCCTGTTCCTGCGCCACTTTGGACGAAGTAATGTCGATAAGGGTGCCGACGATTCTTAAAGGGCGCCCGTTTTCATCGGCAATCGCTCGGGTGTTGGTTCTGCACCAACGGTATGAGCCATTACGCTGCCTTATCCGGATGTCCAGTTCGTACGTACCGTTAGTCTTAAACGCTGCAACGCGCGCCGCCTTCAGTGCAGCACTGTCTTCGGGGTGATAATAGGCCATCACTTCATCGTGACTTGGTACTCCCAGGGCCGGATCGCGATCAAAAAGGCGATACACCTCATCGCTCCAAACAATTTGCCTGGTAGTGTAACTAAATTCATAACTTCCCATGTGGGCCACCTGCTGTGCTTCAGCCAGCAGTGCCTCGCTCATACGCAGCTTGTTCTCAATTTGCAGGCGAGCGCTTATGTCGCGCGCTATGGTTGAGTAGAATGCTACATTACCCTCGTCATTGCGATGTGCTATTACTACCGCGGAAACCGGTATGTTACGACCATCACCGGCGAGCAGGGCAGCTTCTCCTTGCCAGATACCATACTTTGCAGCAGTAGGCATTGCAATACGTCGTAATTTCTTATAAACATCGTGTGTTACGCAATCCTGAATGAAAAGTGGTACCAAACCGGATTCGCCCCATAGCTTCTGAAATGCACTGTTGCCATAGAAAATTTGACCATCGACAGTTGAGGAGCCGACAAAATCTGGTGTAGCTTCCAAAATTGCTGATAACCGTTTAGATGCTTGTTCTGCATCTAGTCGCTCAGTAATGTCCTGTAAAATCCAAACTTCGCTTGCTGCGTAGCTAAATGCCGAGAACTGTATCAACCGGCGAACGCCATCCTTACGAATCAGGGATCGAACAGGTGCACCAGGATGGCTGGACTGCCTGTTTGCTTCGTAAAACGATCTAGTCTCTTCTGCTCTGTCACCATACAAATTGTCGAACCACTGATTCAATGTCTCAAGTTCGCTACGCGAATAGCCTGTAAGTTCCTCTACCATTCGGTTGACAGTTATAAGCTCGCCCTCCACTAGCACAGCGCCTACAGGCAGGTTTTCCACCATATCATATAGTCGCCGTTCACTGGCAAGTATGGTTTCTTGGGCAAGAATGGCTTCTGTTAGGTCATGAAGCATCGCCATCAGGGCGTTACTTCCACCCAAAACTACAGGACGAATCGTGACTTGCACAGGCACTTTCTCACCGGTTGGACGCTGGAAGACCCACTTAAATAATTGTGCGGCATCCTTGTTCTCTGCTTCTAGTTTTACAAAGGATGATTCGACGTCCAGTGAAATTTTCTCCTGGCTTGCTGCAGAAAAATCGCTGTACTTTAAACCAAGTAGCTCGCTGGTATGTGAATAGCCCAACAGCCGTACAGCCGCAGTGTTGCAGAGTGCAACAAGCCCGGACCGCAAGATTAATAGTGGCTCGGGCAGGTTCTCAAAGAGCACCGTAAACTCTGCTTCCATCTTGCGCTGTTGATGTTCTGCCTGAATCCTATCTCGTACAAGCCACAAAACAAACATTGTGTAGGCAAATGCGATCACGACACCTGCCAACATCAGCGCCACAGCTAAACGGCGATCTTGCTGTGCGCGTCGGTTGTCGGCCCCTGTTAGGCGATTAAGTGCTACTACCAGGGAATCGGTCGTCATCCAATGGGAATTTCCATTGTGTTCTATCTGGGCTGAAAACTCACGCCACAGTCGCAATATACCGTCAAATATCGGTGGATAGGCTTTATTTGTTGTATTAAAAATCGACTGTGCACGTTCAAACTGCAGGTGACGGGTAGCCCAACTCGCGTTGGTTG
>JAJZFK010000136.1 GCA_021805405.1 bacterium | reverse complement strand
GCGCGCACCAGATGCTATGCGAGGTCGGGTTTCGGCAGTCAACAGTATTTTTGTGGGGACTTCCAATGAGATGGGGGCGTTCGAATCCGGCACAACTGCCAGGTTAATGGGGCCGGTCTTATCCGTAGTTGCCGGAGGCATTGGTACCATTCTTGTTGTATTAATTTGCGCCGTCAAGTTTCCTGAACTACGCCAGTTAACTACCCTGTATGAAGAGCCTCCAACTAGTTAGACCAGTCTCACCACTCCTTGCATCATTGTACAGCAGGAATTACGGTAGACGCAGCGTCGCCGTTCAAATTTGCCTCGATTTGTGAGTATACATAATGGTTTTCCTTATCCTATGCGGCTTTAGGTGGGGCTCCAAGATCGGCTTCTGTTACTTTTACACAAATGGGCTCGCGAATTCCCCGAGTTTCTAGAATATCCTTTAGCCTAATTAGAATTTGTTCTGTAATGATATGACCGGGATCGAGCAGTCTTAAGCCATCTGACGCAACCATTTCGTCCATGAGCTCGTCTCCTACCATGAGTTCCGCAACGGATATCATTATGCCCAATGATTGATGTTGGGCCTTCTGATAGGTCAACGGCTCACCAGTTTCTATGACTCGAGGCCTTCCAGGTGCCGTAGTTCGAGGCGTTGCGTAGTGAACAATGTGAGGTGCATAGTAGCCAGCAAGTTGTTCAAGTATCTGAATATCATATACACCAGTGGTGTTCATTAGCTTGCGAAGGGCGAGGGACCGGGGGGTCCCGCTGGATTCAAGGGTCATTAGGTCATATAGAATTCGCAGGAGACGTGAAGCTATGGGAAGTTCTTCACCACCGGTAACTTCCCGCGATTTGGCATACGGTACGGCGACATTGGTTATGATTGACGTGACGCCTGCTAAACGCGGTATTTTACGCAACAGCGCTGCTGACTTCTCTGTGTTAGACGCAGACGTAGGAGGGTCAATAAGGTTTTCATTTGAAAGAAGTTTACCTATTGGCAACAGTAACGCCGCCATGGTTGCTGTCCATGGGCATTCGTAATGGAGCGCGTTGCAAACCTCTTTTAGCTCCTCGCGAACGCGCTGCGCGAGCTTATACTCATCTGGATGAGCGGCGGTGATAATATCCACCAGAACCGTTACGCTACCGATAAGCGTTTTCTCCAGCAGTTCCTTCTCGGCCATTTGGAGTTTATAAAACGCCAAGGCATTTTGAATTTCGGACTCAAAGGTATCCAGCGCACACGGCTTCTTTAAGAACCTAAATATCTGGGCGTGGTTTATTGCGTTAGTCGCAGTATCTTGATCCAGGTTTCCTGTAAGCATGAGCCGTACACTATGTGGTGTAAATTCCATCGCTTTTGTCAGAAATTGGAGGCCATTGCACACGGGCATTTGCATATCCGCGATAATCACTGCATATGGCCCCGATTTCTTGATCATTGCGAGTCCCTCCGCAGCACCCGACGCTGTATCCAGCGCCAGCTTATTTCGCATCTGGCGTCGTATGGCGTCCAAAAGATTCATATCGTCGTCCACAAGCAATATCCGCTCTTTGGGTGGTTCGGTCATTCGTATATCCCCCTTAATGCTTCGTACTGCCAACTCTCAGTGCGGTCTGCACAGCCAATGTGGTGCAGGTATTCCATGTCAATAAATTGAGTGCCCGAATTAGATTGTGTGCGTTCGTTCCCGCGAAATAAGGCGTCGGCAAAGTGGACGGCTGCAGCAGCGGAGAACACTGTAGAAGAATGCTTGCTAGGTCTGTGGTGCAACGTCGCAGCATCTACTACGGACTTCGAAATTCCGAGCAGGCTCAGGACATACCTTCCTGCCTCAGCATGGTCAAATCCATATATCATCTGCTCCATCTGCTCAGCGTCAGTTTGATCATGTATACATTGTGCAAGAAGCTCTCTATACGAGGTTTCCATGCAGGCTAAAAGTGCCAACTTGCCGGCATCGTGCAGAATGCCTGCCGTGAAGATCTCGGCAATTTCCGCCGTGGTACATTTTTCAACCTTTGCAATTCGGGCGGCAGCACACGCAACTCTATAGCTATGTTCCCCCAAATCATTAGCGAATGTGTCTACGTCGCTGCTGCAGCCGAAATTCGACACGTTGCGTGCGTGAACAATATCGTTAACCTCCGCGATGCCGTCCTGGCCCAGTAGCATGACCGCACTACTTATGTCTGGCACTTCTCCCGGCGCACTTATAAATGATGAATTTGCAAGGTGCAATATTCTAATTGTGAGGGCAACATCGTGCGAAACGAGGTTCGTAAGCTCTGCCAAAGAGTCAGATTTGGTACGCGAGAGTGCTTTAATTTGGGCACCAACATCGGCGCGATATGGGAGTTCGCGCAACCCAGTTAGCTTAGATCTTAAGGTTGAATTTCCACTAAACAGAGTGTTAAATGCGTCGGTTAACATTGCAACAATGCTATCTGCCTCGCATGGTTTTGAGTGGTAACGATGTGTGCAGTCGAGTGACCGTAAAATAGCATCTCTTTCAGATTGTCCAGATAATATCACGCGAAGCGTTTCAGGGTAGCGCATACAGACCAAATCAAGCAGTTCGCTCCCATTCATAAACGGCATACGCATGTCAGTAACTATGGCATCGTAATACTGATGCTCGAATAGTGCCAGGGCCTTTTCGCCAGAGTCTACGAATTCCATTTGCCATTTATCGCGCATGTGCCTCATCATTCGTGCAAGCGATTGAAGTACACGCGTTTCGTCGTCTACAAAGATTATGCGTGTCAACGAATGTGCTCCTTTAGGGTCCCGCTTAGAGGTAATTCAATAATAAAAGTAGTTCCCACTCCACATTCTGTCTCGAACCAGATGTCGCCTCCATGGCGCGCTTTCACTATATTGTGCGCAATCGACAATCCCTGGCCGGTTCCTCTGCCAACCTCCTTAGTGGTGTAGAACGGGTCGAATACATGCGGTCGGGCTTGAAGTGGGATACCAGTGCCAGAATCACGGACTTTTACAAGCACAGATACGTCTGTTTGATGGGTGCTAATTTGAATTGTGCCTTTCTCTTGTTGCAACGTCTTGTTTGCATCCGCAATTGCGTGAGCGGCATTGATTATAACGTTGAGAAAAACCTGGTTGAGGTCGCCGGGGAAGCACAATATTGCCGGCAAATCAGGGTCGAACGTGGTAACCATCTCTGCAACGTATTTCCACTCGTTACGTGTCACCGTGATGGTACTATCCAGTAGTCGGTTTACCTGTGAACTCACCTTCTTATCCGATCCAGGATGAGAAAAGTCCTTCATTGCGCTAACAATTCTGTTAACGTGCGAAATGCCCTCAAGCGTCTGCTCAATCGCAAGCGGAATTTCCTCCAGGAGAAAATCAATGTCTGCCTCGCGCATTGCCACTTGAACCTGAGAGAGTTCTGGGGAGTGGAGTGCATGTTCATCTGGAAGTTCGACGAATTTGCGAACAGCGCTCACAACGCTGCAAATATCCTTCAATCCCTGTTGCACAAAGCGCACATTGTCGCCTATATACTGTGAAGGTGTATTGATTTCATGTGCGATGCCAGCCGCTAGTTGCCCAATTCCCTCAAGCTTTTGAGAATGTGCCAACTGACCCTCGAGTGCACGGCGCTCGGTAATATCCGCACCTACTATGAGAGCACCCCACTTTTGTGAATCCGCCATAGGTATCGGTGCGCAGGTTATTCCTAGAATCCCCTCGGAACCGTTTAGTCGCCGAAACCTACAGTCGTCAAGACGCATAGTTTGCCCCTTCAAGAGACATGCATCGAGAGCCGGATCGATTTCGTTCCAATTCACACCAAGGGCAACCTGCTCGATTCGGTTTCCAACAGCGTCATTTGCAGTCACTCCAAATACATGCTCGGCTCCTCCAGTCCATTCCATGATCACGCGGTCAGCATTAACAATGATTAACACTGACGGCAAAGCGCTAAGAATAAGGTTTTTATTGTGGTTTTCTAGGTGGAGTGTGGCGTTTAGCTCGTTGGCAATTTCGATTGCTATGGCAGTTTGCGTGTTGGCATCGCTTAGTTCGTCTCTGGCACGCAGCGCCAGTTGCTTTGCGGTCTCAACCTGATGCTCATACCTTTTCTGGGATGATATGTTAGTGCATGTTAGAACAACACCAGATTGCCTGTCTTTTAAAGTTCCTGCCTCCATAAGGAACCATTCCTTGCGAATTTCGTCACCCAGGCAGTATTCCATGCAAAACCGTTGGCACAAGCCATTTAGAACATCGGTTAGTCCTTCGAGGGCGCGTTTCGCGTACAGGTTTCCGTCCAACGCCTTTTTACGCACGTGTTCAATGCATGAAGCGCCCAATGAAATTGAAGTGAAGCCATCGTTAAACATTGCCGCAGTTGTGGCCCATAACTGATTAATCTTAATGATGCACCCGGATGTATTAAGGACCGCGACCTGTACTGGTAGAGAGTCGAGAACCATTTCCGTAAATAAACCTTCTTCCAAGTTGATGCCTCTTCACGCACAACCTTAAGAGGTTGTAACTTTGATATAACCAACCAAAGGCGTCTTGCGGGCGATGAATTGAGAACACATTCCGTCAAATCATCAATGGCACTCAACAAGAATTGAGTGGTATTTAATGTCCCCATGGTGGTTAATTCCATAATAATAAAAGTTATATTAGTTTTTGGATTAAAATAATAGATTTGAAATGGTTGAAAGGGACACAGGTTCTACACTTTTTTGAGTGCGCCGCCGGATGAATTGAAACGATTCCCTGAGGTTACAATATCAAACCTCGTCAAAATATTCCTCTAGAGACGGTGGATCACATCACTACTGGTAGGCGGTTCATTTTGAGTGCACTTAAATCGCTCAACTTAATACCTGTGCGATTTACAGTTAAGTCCTAAAAGTTACACGTAGCAGTAAGACTAACCTATCTAAGAACAACACCCCCGTTTGGCGGGGGTGTGTAGGTCTAATTTAAGAGATGATGGTTATTCGCGAGATTTCTGGTTCCACTGGGCTTTAAAATCTGCCTTTCGCGTTGCCGCTTTGCTGTGCGGAGTGTTACTGTAACTCGTACCAGCAAACAGCGAATTCCACGCGATCAGCCCTACGATCAACACAGCTGCAACGCTTGCAGCAATAATCCACACAGGTTTCACATTGGATTTCAATCTAGTACTCCTTAAAACGATAAGTGGTGGCTAACAATTTTCAGCGTTTGTCTTGATACCAAAAGCGCCTAATTAATAGTAACTCGTAATCGTTTATGATAGTGTTAAGGCGTACCGGCATTTTCAAATTCGGGCGAAAATCAACAGAGCACCCGCTTCCTATAGAAACGGGTGCTCTTTGTGGTTGCTTACCCAGGCTATAATACTACCTACCCTGTCCCCTGCTTCTGCTATTTCCACCACCGCCTCCGCCGCCACCTTTCTGCGGTGCCGAGCGTGCTGGCGGGTTGTACCGTGGTGCTGGCGGGTTGTACCGTGGTGCTGGCGGGTTGTACCGTGGTGCTGGCGGGTTGTACCGTGGT
>JAJZFK010000389.1 GCA_021805405.1 bacterium | reverse complement strand
ATTGTTGAACGTGCTCGCTCACTGGGGTTGGCAGGCGCTACGGTAGTAGAGGGAATTGAGGGGTATGGTGCAGCTAGCCGCATTCACAGGGCAGGCCTGCTAGATTTGAGCATAGACCTGCCTGTGATAATCGAGATCATTGATACCGAGGAGAAGATTGACGCCAACCTGGCAGAGCTTACCGCGATGGTCAGCGGTGGATTGATCACCCTGAGTGAATGTGAAATCATTCACTACCTGCCCGGCCCCAAACGATGATTATGAGGCGGCATCCTTGGTGCGATCCTCTTCGCTTAAGTCGCCGTCCGTTACCACACGCCAATTGCCGCCACCTACGTAGCAGATGATGGCTCCGCACCCGCTACATTTCGCCCTGCTCTCATAGCCTGTACCAACGGGCGGCGCCTTGGGCTCGCCAGTAAATCGATCACGAGGAAACAGGGGCTTGTTGCAAACTGGACATCGTCCGAAAATTGGCGGCATTTCGCCCGTATCATGAAGATCCGCCTCTTCAACTTCATCAAGCTTGTCGGGGTCTAAAATCTCTATGGCCAACGCGTGCGTCCTCCCAAAGGAATGCCGGTGCATTTAAATTATATTGTCGGAACATTCTTACCATACAATTATACCGGTAAGGCAGGATGGTTATCACCCTATCCCAGCCCACTTAGATTTCAATTTCATGGCTATTCTACACTAACCCTTCGTGTGCTGTAGGCCAGCAATCCTTCCCAGTATAAAACATCAGGTCATGGGCCACTGTAGTGCGGCCGCAACATGGCTCCACACCATTATTTGGATATGAAAACAATTACCAAAATCACCCCAGCCGCCGCGTTAGCACTCTTGACCCATAACTGCTAACGGGGGTACAATTATTCTGTTATTGGCGCTCTCGTAATGAGTGTGCCAATTGCCGGCTGCCGACGACACGGATGCGTTTGGCGCTGACATTTCAAATTTAATCAAAGAAATTGAAGGAGGTCTCGGTATGCCTACACTTAAACCGATTAACGACCGACTCGTTGCCAAAGTGGTAACCCCCGTTGAAAAATCGTCTGGCGGAATCATTCTGCCAGACAGCGCGCAGGAGAAGCCTCAGGAGGCTGAGGTTATCGCCGTTGGACCAGGTAAGACCCTGGAAAATGGCAAAGTTGTACCTATGGAGGTACAGGCTGGTCAGATCGTTATCTTTGCAAAATACGGTGGAACCGAAGTTAAGATCGGTAACGAAGAGTATGTTATTCTTCGCCAGGACGACGTTCTGGCCATCAAAGGTTAAGGAGACACTGAACACGGATGGCAGCTAAAATCATGCAGTTTGACGAGGAGGCTCGTCGATCTCTGGAGCGCGGCGTAAACATACTTGCCGACGCAGTTAAAGTTACTCTTGGGCCGCGAGGCCGCAACGTCGTCCTGGAGAAAAAATTTGGTAGCCCCTCCATTATCAACGATGGCGTAACGATAGCTAAAGAGATAGAAGTCGAGAACCCATTTGAAAACATGGGTGCTCAGCTGGTACGCGAAGTAGCAAGTAAAACGAACGACGTTGCCGGCGACGGAACAACAACGGCTACAGTACTCGCCCAGGCTATCGTCAAGGAAGGCCTCAAATCCGTTGCGGCCGGTGCAAAACCACTTCAGGTTAAGCGCGGTATCGAGAAGGCTGTTGAAGCGCTGGTAGCTGCAATTAAGGCAAGCAGCACCACGGTTGAGGGCAAGTCGGCTGTCGCACAGGTCGCGACAATTTCTGCCAACGACTCCGAGATCGGTGCGATGCTTGCGGAAGCAATGGAGAAGGTTACTGCGGACGGTGTCATCACAGTTGAGGAGAGCCGCGGTACTTCTACTCAGCTTGAGATAGTGGAAGGAATGCAGTTTGACAAGGGCTACATCTCGCCCTACTTCGTCACCGACTCTGAGCGGATGGAGGCAGTGATGGAAGATCCATACATCCTGCTCTTCGAGAAGAAAATTAGTGCAGTCGCGGACCTCGTTCCAGTAATGGAAAAAGTCGCTCGAACCGGTCGCCCAATGGTGATTATTGCAGAGGACGTTGACGGCGAAGCACTTGCAACCATGGTGGTCAACAAGATTCGTGGCAATGTTACCAGTATCGCCATCAAGGCTCCCGGCTTTGGCGATCGACGTAAGGCAATCCTTGAGGACATCTCTGTGCTGACTGGCGGTAAATTCATCACGGAAGATCTGGGCCTCAAGCTGGATAAAATCGAACTCGAAATGCTCGGGCGTGCTAAGCGCGTGGTGGTTACCAAGGATGAAACCACTATCGTAGATGGCGCAGGAACCAAAGCCGAAATTGATGGCCGCATTTCGGTGATCAAGAACCAGATCGAAAGTTCCGACAGCGACTACGACCGTGAGAAGCTGCAGGAGAGACTCGCCAAGCTTTCGGGCGGCGTTGCCGTTATTCAGGTTGGTGCGGCTACCGAAACCGAACTGAAAGAGAAAAAAGCTCGCATAGAGGACGCTATGCACGCTACTCGCGCCGCCGTGGAAGAAGGTATCGTTCCAGGTGGTGGGGTTGCCCTTCTAAATGCGCAGGCCGTGCTTGTCGGCCTTAAGCTGACCGGCGATGAGCTGATTGGGCTTAATATCGTTCACCGTGCAATTGAAGAGCCATTGCGCCAGATAGCAGCCAACGCCGGGTACGAAGGCAGCGTAGTTGTTAACAAAGTAAAAGCGCTCGGTACTGGACATGGCTTTAATGCGG
Organism: bacterium; assembly: GCA_021805405.1. Taxonomy (GTDB): domain Bacteria; phylum Armatimonadota; class Chthonomonadetes; order Chthonomonadales; family Chthonomonadaceae; genus JAJZFK01. Next base: position 2,809 of record JAJZFK010000389.1, on the reverse strand, counting down.
CTACTGGCAATTACGAAGACCTTGTGAAGGCCGGTGTTGTAGACCCAGCAAAGGTCGTAAGAACAGCATTACAGAACGCGTCCTCTATTGCAGGGCTTATTCTCACGACCGAATGTCTGATTACCGAGAAGAAAGAGCCAGCATCTGCTGCACCGGCACCAGCGCCGGGTGGTGGAATGTACTAAGACGTCGCGGTAAAGGTAAGATTGTGCGAGGGGCTCCTGTCGTTTTGACTACGACAGGAGCTCTGTAATTTTCTAGGAAGTGTGTAACAACCAGGCCTAATTTACTTTGCACCGGGCAATTCAGGATGTAGCACAAGAATATGGAATGTGTCCTTAAGATACGGTTTGCGCCAGAATGGCGTGCCAGGTGGTAGTGGTGCCGGGTCGGGTGTAGCAGTACAGACATAGAGATTGTGAGTTACAGTATCTACGGCCATCGTGCGCGCACCAGGCTGGGTAATAACCGTTGAAACGGTCTCAAAGTTACCGTCCCTGCCCTCACCAAGCACTGAAATGGTCCCCTGCCCGTTTGAACTGAATGCGAGACCAAACCCCGCATCAAAGCCAGCAGCATCTGGCCCGGTACCAATAGCCGGCGTTGCAACAACCTTCCCGGTGTTGTAGTTCAGCACTGTCATGACGCCATTGTGGCACGTAGAAAATACGAGGTGCCTTTTGGTATCGATCGTAATACCCGACGGACCTTCGCCGGGTGCCAACGGCCAAACGGCCGTCACCTTCAAGGCTGACGCGTCAATCCTGGCAACCTCACTTTTACTCTCGATATTGACATAAACGTTGCCATCGCGTGCCGATACTGCAAACTCGGGGCGACCATCGAGGGGCACACTCCCAACAAGTGATTGTGTCTTGCAATCTATTACGCTGGCCTCATTACTACCACCATCAAATGCAAAAACCCTGTTGGTGTGGCGGTCATAAATAATGCAGTCTGGCATGCGCCCCACAGCAATATTCTTAAGTACCTTAAGCGAGCGTAGCTGAAAGACAACAACGGAATTGATACCGCCTGCACTCGCAAATCCCAGGCCATCACGCCGGTCGATAGCAATACCATGAACACCAGGTGTAGGCGCTACCTCACCAACCACTTTATTGGAGGTTACATTAATAACGTCCACCTTGTCGCCATGAGCTACGTAGAGGCGACCGGCACGCGGGTCCAAACTCATATAATCCCACCGGGCTAATCCTGGCAGTGATATTGTTCCTGCTGCTTCATATGCTGGCACCTGGGGTGGCTGCGCAATTGCTTGCACACCATATATCAACGTGGCTGCACAACACAGCCCATACACAAATATTTTACGGCACAAGAGGCGGCTCCTTTTTACTATGTACAAAGAACATTCGTAATGACAATACCGCAAGTGTGACGACCGTAATAGATTACAGTTTCTCGCCTTAGCCCTTTCTCAGAATTGGGCGGGAAATATTGCACCAACCTCGGTGCTCGATCGAGGCACATGTTTGACTACATCATTCCGCGCTCTTTTAGTGAGACCCAACAGTTGTGGCCTATTACAATGTGATCAAGCAACTGAATATCTATGAGTTTACCGGCTTCAAGCACCCGTTGGGTAACGAGTTTGTCGTCGGTGCTTGGCGTTGGATCGCCACTGGGGTGGTTGTGAACAAGTATGATATTGGTAGCGCTCGCCTGGATGGCCTCTTTAAATATGCCTGGGATGTAAACAGGTGCGCTGTTCTGCGTACCAACAGTAACGGAGCATGTTCGCACCAGCCGGTTCTTTGCGTCTAACAACAGTACTCGCAGGTTCTCCTGCAAAAGATCGCGCATCTCTGGCATGAGGATATTGGCCACATCCGCCGGTCCTGTAATGGACGGGCGGTTGTCGGCATCAATAACAGCAAGACGTTTACCCAGTTCAACCGCGGCCATAATCTCCACGGCTTTAGTGTCGCCCACCCCTTTAATCTGGGTTAAACTGCCAAGCCCGGCCATCGATATGCCGCGCAAACCATTAAAATGGGTGATTAATTGTTCTGCAAGGCCAATGGCAGATCTCTCGCGCGTGCCAGTCCTGAGCAGTATGGCGAGCAGTTCGGCGCTAGAAAGCACGCCTGCTCCACACTGCATTAAGCGCTCACGAGGTCGATCGCTTGTTGGAAGTTCCCGCATTGCCGAATTATAGCGCACTGGAGGTGAGAGGTCCGAGTTCATTCAGGTCTCCTGGGCATGTACCATTAACGAGTGTGTAGTGTGATGTTAGGAACTGGCAGCGATTGTCCGCCGTGATCAGGAAACATGGGGCCATCCTCTGCAAGAAGTAGCAACCACCTCTGCATGGTGACTTTCAATAAATCATGAGCTAGGCACCAGCCAGCAATGATGTGGCCATTTTCTTCTTTACAACAGCGCGAAACTGCTTGAACACCTCTACATTGTAACCGCCCAGCCAATTAGTGTCAATGTGTCAATGCCATTAACCCATTATTTGCAACCGTACTGGCAAAAAAAACGCGCCACCACAACAGCATATGGTGACGCGCTTTTCAATCGTACTGGATCTCTAACCAGATAGATAACCTCGCAAGTTGCCTTGTTTGGCGGCATATTTCATCTTCTTCACGGCAAGTAACTCAATCTGCCTTACGCGCTCTCGCGATATCTGCATCGCCTCGCCAATCTGCTGCAGTACCTGAGCAGCTTCCTCCTCAAAGCCAAGCCGCTTTCGCATAACTTCGGCCTCTCTAGGTGTGAGCACAGCAAACAGGCTGTCGAGTTGTGCAGTCTTTTCGTGAGAAAGCATTGCTTCCTG
>JAJZFK010000499.1 GCA_021805405.1 bacterium | reverse complement strand
ATAGGCAATGCACTAGGAGTGTCTACCGAAATGCAACCAGCGAGGCCGCGCCAGGATTGGGTGACATCGCTAGCTGGTGGTGGTTGGCGGCAATGGCCCGCGGGTGCATGGGCGGAAGAGACCGATCTAATGCTACTCGTGGCATCGAGTCTTCTGGAGCGTAAGGTCTTCGATCCCGAGGATATTGCCGTCCGTTTGGCACAATGGGCTAACGACGGTCCGGTAAACTTAAATCCAAACGTACTGCAGGTTCTTAAGCTGATTCATAGCGGTACCCCGTGGATGAATGCTGCCTCTGAAGTGTGGGATCATATCAATGACGAGCGTGGGAACGATGCACTTCCACTTTGCATCCCGCTGGCGCTGTACTTCTTCAACACACCTTCTTACATTACCACCTTGGCACCTGTTCTCTCATCAATAACCCTGCAATCAGATGCCTGCAATGAGGCAGCCTCGATATTCACATTAATACTTGCTTACGTCATCGCTGGGCACAATCTTGAAGGCTCCGTAAATCATGCACTCAATGCACTTGAAACGCGCGGACCTGTTGCCCAAGCAGTAGAGTCAACGTCACTTCCAGAGGTGCCAGAGCCACCAAAGGCAACGGCCCTTGCTACACTTCGTACTGCTGTATGGGCCTTTCGCTGGCATGGCTCGTTCGAAGATGCTATTGCTGCGGCCGCAAACATGGGGGAGGATGCTGGCTGTGCCGCGACCTTGGCTGGCACGCTAGCCGGCGCACTCTACGGTGAACAGAGCATACCTCCTGCTATGCTGGAAGCGATTAAGGAGCGCAATCGCCTCTATGCAATTGCGGACAGCCTTTGTGGACTAGCCGGTGCATGACGGCAACTACGGTAATGCGTAGTTCCCCGTAAGATGTTGGGCACCTTATTCATTAACTCGCAGGAACTACATTGTCGGGTAAGTCGATGTTTACCTTAATGCCTAAACAGTCCCTTTTGGGGCTTATAAAAGAGAAGCGTGCGCTGATGGCTTGTGGGATCTTCAGTTAGCACAAGGATACCTGAGGTGCCATCATTTCGAGGATCGCCAATGCAAACGTCTAGCACCTTACCAGGAATAGCACCACTTGTCCATGCCTGCTCGTAGTCCTGGTGCCTCGTTAGCTGCCAGTAGGTACGCTTGCGTTCGCTGTCCATTGGTACGTAGACCACAATTGTGTCGCCAGTAGTTCCGGTCTCCGGGTCGGTAAGCGCAGTACCCAGCTTATCGCATATTACCCAACGCTGCGTATCATTCCAGTATGACTGCAGAAACTGTATACCCGGCTCATACTGTGCACGACCTTCATATATCTGGTTTCCCAATCCCCATTCTGGAAAACCAGGGTCCCTATCGTCTAATTTAAACGATGAGACCCGATACTGGTTCTGTTCAACATCCCAAATCTGAGTTGCATCGCCTACCCCACCAACTAACGGACAGAGCGCGCCAGGCAGGTTAATGCTTATCTTTAGCGCTGGCGGAGCGGGGCATACGCGCTCGAATGTGCCACCTGTCCATTGGTAGATTCCAGCGGCTACAGCTACCTGCCTCACAGGCTGAACTGCGGGCTTAGCTTTAGATCCTGCAACGGGCGGGATCTTGGGTGCGTCATAAAATCTGCCCACCAGGAGTGGATCGACTGTCCAACCTAGAAACTTGAACTGAGCGTCGATTGCGAACCTGAATCCGTCCCAATGAGTAACTAGCAGAGTTCTGCGCAAATCGTTGGCGTTATCGCCACCAACGAGCATCACGAGGTTGTTACGGCTATTGTTCAAAAGTGGCTTGCACTTAATGAGTTTTACGTTACCTGGTAGTGGCACACTCCAAGCCTGAACAAACTGAACCGCAAATGGGCTAGTTGTTTGAAAGCCTGGCACCTGCGCATCAGCAGTAATGCTGGCGAACCCAATGAGGACCACCATCGCTATTCCTATCCACCTAATGCTCGTAGCGGGCAGCCTCCTACTTAACATTGTTTCTCAAGACGCCCAATTTCTCAATCATCACTTCGACGACATCACCGCTTTTAAGAAAAACGGGTGGAGTACGATATACACCCACTCCGCCTGGTGTACCAGTGGAAATGATATCGCCCGGCTGTAACGTGATGGTTTGCGATAGGTGTGCAATGATCTGCCCCACATTAAATACCAGGTTTCTAGTGTTGGAGTTCTGCATAACAACCCCGTTCACGCGGCACGATATATCGAGCGCATGCATATCCCCCACCTCATCGAGTGTTACTAGCCAGGGGCCACTGGGAAAAAACGAGTCGATGGATTTGCCCCTTACCCACTGCTTGTCGTTCTTTTGAATATCACGCGCGGTTACGTCGTTGGCACACATACAGCCCGCGACGACGGTGAGTGCCTCTTCAGCTGGTACGTTCTTGCAAACCTTGCCAATAACGACAGCCATTTCAGCCTCATAATCAATCTGGGAGGAGATCCCCGGTAATTGGATGGGCGATTCGGGTGCTGTGAGCGTGTTGCTGAACTTCGCAAAGAGTATTGGACTTGTGGGCAACGGCTGATTCTGCTCCTCACAATGGTCACGATAATTCTGCCCAATGCACAATATCTTTTGCGGATCGTTTACAGGCTGAAGCAGATCTACTTCCGCTAAGGGTATCTGGTCGCCAGCTTGCATCAGCAATTCCGCGGCGGCGATGAAGGATATTCCTGCGGCTAACGCTGCAGACATACTGTCACCAGCTGGTGCGACCTTGGATAAATCGACTACAGACAGAGCACTGGGAGCCAGCACTCCCAGCGAACTTTTACCGTTACGGCTAAAGCGGACGAGTTTCACAGGATGCTCCTTCCGAGCCTTGACTATTGTTTTCTGTTTCGTGAAGTTTATGCCAGTATCGAATTCCAATAACAATTGCAGTAAGATCGTCACATGGGCCATTTGGTGTGCGCAAACAAGGTGGCACAAGTCTGCGCAGCCCCTTGGCGGGGTGCAATTCGTGCCAAAGCTTTCTTGCATCCAATGTGGAATGCGATTCGTCTACCAGCACTGTTGCCAACTTTGATACGTTCTGGCACAGCAATTTCATTATGTCCCTAGAGCCGGTACCATCACCAACAGCGATCGTTACAGGCTTAAACTCACTTATGAGACGCTGTGCAACTGAGCTAAACGAGGCGATGGGAACAGTCTCGCAATGCAGCGCAGAACCACTTGCAGATACAATCGCGAGTCCGCACTTACCCTTGCCAGGGTCAACAGCAAGAATTGCGGGCTCATTTCTACTATTTGCCTGGTGCACTGGTGCCCCCCTGTACTCCTACAATCTCTAGCCGCAGATGCGAGCGATCTAGCATATCTGCAGAAGAGATAGGGGTAATTGCCACTGCCCGTATGATGGCCGCCCCGTGCGTATTCCCAGCCTGAAGCGCGAGTTGCACGAGTGCAAATGGCCCGAAGTTGCCAATCTCGCCAACACCAGTAACAGGATCCACGATTGGCACAATACCTGCTTTCAGTGCTGCATTTCGTACGTCGGTTTGAAGAAACTCTGCAATTGCCTGCTGTAGTTCCCTAGACGGCACAGAAGTATTTATCACTTTTTGCGCAATGATCTGCCCTGGAATAAATGCAGGGCGAATGATATGCGCATGAAGATCTACAAGTACCTGCTCATTTGCGACAGCGTTACTAAATGCCGTTACGGTAACTAGCACATCCTGATCGCTACCCGCAAGGTTGTCGGCAAGAGCGTTAATACTGTCCATCTCCGTGGTAGACTGCGCACCGGTACTCGTCTGAACGGTCTTCGGCATAATTCTAACGGCGCGGCCGTTAGTTCCGGGGCTGGCACCGTAGCGCTGTGCCTCGTGCCCCGCTGTATCTAGCAGGGCCAGCAATTGCTGGACGATACTGCCTACCTTATCATGCTTCAGAATGCGGCACCTGGCAAGCTCAGAGTGGGCGCGAACACAGATTCTGCCCTGGCGCACTGCAAGGTAAACCCGAGTAAGCCGACTTGCACCAGTGACAAAAGCATTGTAAGCGGCAACCTGATTGCGCGCCTCGGTGAGTTTTAGTTCGGCTTCATGCAAACTCAGTTGTTGCAGATGAACGCGCTGGGCATAACGCGAACTGTCCTGGCTTAGCCGGAGATTGCCTGCCCGGTAGATGCCTGCCTCAGCCTTAAGCTGGTTGATTGCCTTTGTTTGCTGCTGCATCTGTGCCTTGAGCTCGGTTACCCTCGCCTGGCGACGCAGTAGCAGTAACTGCGCAGAAGCCAGTAGTAGACGCGTGGAGGTCAGCTGCCTGTTCGCACTATCCAATGCATGATGCTGAGCATGCAGTTCCTGCTGTGTCCCCGTAAGATCCCGTTTCGCCTGCTCAACTTGAGACTCTGTGAGCTTCAGTTGCGTTGTAATCTTGGACTGCTGATGAACAAGCAGCCTGTTTTCTACAATCGCCTGCTCGCCATGAAGAATAACCTCGCGCACAGGAGCGGAAATTGCAAACAGAATTGCAATTGAGAGCAGTGAGATGGTAGAGCCTGTAATTATCGTGATAAGGATAGCGGTGTGTTTTGGACGCAACCCAAACCAGGAGACGCGCTTTCGTCCCCAGCGCCGTCCCTGCAGATCGCCGTAATAGGAGACAAAGCCTCCCATGGCTACCATTAGTACGAGCAGTAAAAAGGTCCAGAACATTAGATCTCGTCTTTCAGCACAGAGCAGTCACTCTATCGTGAGCTACGCATAATCAAGAATACGCCGCCAATTGCACCAAGAATATCCGCCAGGAAACTGGCCAGCATTGGTGGCAGACCTCCATTCTTCCCTACAGCGTACATAGAATGATAAACGATATAGTATATAAATACGATAAAAATTGCCATGCCGAACCCAACTGTCTTGCCGCTTCCGCCTCGGCGCGTGTTTAAGCCCAGTGCTGCGCCCATCACTCCAAAGATAAATGACGCAAGTGGTAACGCTATTTTGCCATAGAGGTCTACTTCCTCTCCTCGTGCCTCCATAATCTTGCCTTGAGCCTGGTCGCGTACAATCTCCCGCTTTAACTCGGCGAACGAAAGGCGATTAGAGTCCTGAACCTGTGTATTCAGTATCTCATTGAACGACTTACCCAATGCTGCACCGCGTGGTAATACGTGAGCGTTCTCAAAATAGGTTGTATTGGCGAACATCCGTTTCGAGGTCGAATCCTGAGTAAATATCGTGAACGTGCAATCAAAATACGTCCAGTTGAGCCCACGTTGGTCGAGTTCGTGAGAATCGCCCGGCCGCGCATACTTACAGTGAATCACTGCCTGTACACCACCGTTCCACGGTGAGGCACTGCTGTATTTTACAACGGTAACATCGCGCAATGTCTGGGTGTGGGCATCGTAGCCCTTGCTCACCTTTACTGTCTCGCTAATACCAGTACCATCGGGACCCGGAATGTCATACGCCAGCGGCCGGTCGGATTTTGCGATGTGCTGTACAGCCTGTTGCTTAAGATCCCACATTCTGCGGGTTGCAGGCGGAACAACCGTCTCGTTCCACACGAATGCTACTACGCTTGTAACAGCTCCCAGGATGAATGCCGCCCTCGCCATTCGCGTGAAACTCACACCCGCGGCAAACACCGCAACGGCTTCACTATCACCGCTAAGCCTACCAAACCCCATGAGTGCTGCCATGAGCATTGCGATAGGAAAACACTGCGTAACAATTTGCGGCAGTGCACACAAACCAAATTGTATGACTATGAGTATAGGTACACCCTGGAGGGCAAGGTCAATTGCCTGGCCCAAAAAACCCAAGGTGAAAATGAGCATTACAAATAGTGCCATGCCTACCAAAAATGGTCCGATTAAGTCCTTGTAGACGAGCTTATCTATCAGTCGCACTAGTATCTCCGGCCTCTGTTGCAACGTTGGAAGGGTTGTCATCGGTGGCACGATCAGGCGCTGGCGCACCGTGGCGCCCGCTTTGCGAGCTTGAGTGCCCGAAGTTCTCACCAAAATATGCGGATCGAGCCTCGGGGTCATTCAGAAGCGTATTGGATGGCCCAGCTGTTCTACGCATACCGTCGGCTATAATATATGCCCGCTCGGTGATTCTAAGCATAGCCTCCACATTGTGATCGGTAATCAGGATACCAATTTTGTCATCGGATTTCGCTAGACCGTGAATGATGCTTCCAATGTCATCAATGGCAATGGGATCTACTCCCGTAAACGGCTCATCCAGGAGGATAAACTTAGGTCGGGTAGCTAGCGCTCGCGCAATTTCTACCCGGCGTCTTTCGCCACCCGATAGTAGCTTGCCCACCTGCCCTTTAAGGTGGTATATGCTTAGCTGTTCTAGCAACTCGTGCGTGCGCCTACGCTGCTCGGCAGCAGGAATATCTTGCATCTGGAGCACGAGCATAAGGTTCTCTTCTACCGTAAGATTTCTGAAAACCGATGCTTCTTGCGGCAGGTAGCTCACGCCAGCCCGAGCACGTTTATACATGGGAAGGCGCGTAATATCGCGATCGTCTAAAAATACATGCCCGCTTTCGGGATGAACCAGACCGACGATCATGTAAAAAGTTGTGGTTTTCCCGGCGCCATTGGGTCCTAAAAGGCCCACAACTTCACCCTGTTCAACCTCAAGGCTGATGTGGTCTACTACCACGCGACCCCGGTAACTCTTGACCAGGTTTTCCGTTCGTATTTTCATTTACTGCGACCTGCCTTGGTACGACCCTTTGCAACTGGTTCGTTAACCGGTACAGTGGCACTAAACTTCGCACTGTGGCTTAAGGTGAACCAGTCAAGCTGTTGGGTCGCAAGGTTTAGTTCAATGCGGTCACCCGCCTTATCCGTGTAATGCACGGGGCTTTGCAGTGACGGCAGCGAAATAGTTGCATTGGTAGGGCCGTTAAGTATTACAGTCTGCTGAGGTGCGGCGGTTGGCAACGCTGGTGTTTGATTAACCTGGAGGCTCTCTGTGGAACCAGCGACGGTGCGCATTATCGTGGCAGTTGCGCCACTGGGAGAGGTCAAGGATTGCACCGTCTGATTCCAGCGGAACGTGACGCCATCAGATGCTACTAGCTTCTCCAGAGTTCTATCCGGCCTGAACGTCGTGTAGATTGTCTTGCAATTCAGCTTAGCATGGGTACCTGTGTCTCCACCGTCATACACCATCTCTAGTACAGGGCCACTGAGGCGAGCAGAACTTCCCGGTACCAGTACTCCCTCGTTGAATCCGGTAACAGTAACGGCTCCATAGGAACCCGCTTTCCCGGTTGGCAGCGCATGTTGCCCGTACTTGCCAAGCCCAAATGTTGCAAAGCTGTTTGCAGGTTCTGCAACAAGTGTATACTTCTCCGGGTTTATCGTGCGCATGATCAACTTGCTTACAGTGACGGCTGTTGGGACGCCCTTTCCATCAGCCTGATTAGATTCTGCGTGAACACCGCCGGACATTGTCGCAAGGTGTTCATCCCCTACATAGATCACATCACTTGCGGTAACATGTGCCTTCATGGGAAGATGCTTGCCAGTTTGCCACGAATAATCCGCTACCACACCGCCCGTGGCCTTAAACTGAACCGGCACTGCTCCAAACGCGGCAGTAATAGCGGGAGCGGTAAAGCTCATAGTCGCCTGTGACCTACCACTCGAACTTGCCCCAGCGGCATCCAAATGCGTCTTCCTACCATTTATAGCAACACGGCCGGGCTGGGTAAAACGGAAGGTTGAAAAGCCAGTGCAACTCACCAGGTAGGTCTGTTTGGATTTACCAAGCAAATTCATGGTTACTAGCGCTGCAGACGCATCGCCTTGCAAGGTTAAGCTTCGGTTTCCAATTGTGCCGAGATCCACCTCAGCCGCGTGAATTTTAGCAGGACCTTCAAACACTGTATCGTCATTAATAGTTGCAGTGACACCGGATTGCAGTTTTACAGTGTGCTCAGCCTGGGAATAAGTGGCGGACTCTGCTGCCCCATCAATGACTTGTGTTTGCGCAAGATGCTTCATCGTAACGTGAAACCGAATTGGCCCATGCATCATGACTTCGGCCTGCTGTTTGCCAGCTACAGTCATCCATGAACCGGTTACGCTCGCGCAGTAGATGTGAAATTGTACCGGGCTAGTCTTGTTAGACATCCACACTTCCACATTCGGGCCATTAATACTAAATTTATGGTGCACGAAGTCTGTGGTTCCATGGGTAGACTGTATGATCACATCGCCGTACCGGTCGATGTTCCTTCCAGCGGGCACTGGTGCTGCTGTTCCGCTGGTTACTGCCAGTACAAACAGAGTCGCAGCGATAGTTGGTAGGCAAAAGCGTTTCAATAACTCAACTCACCATTCTCGGTATTGTAGACCATATGACTACCCATCCGGACAATATCGGGGCCCCCATGCTGTCGCCTTACCGCCTTAACATTTCCATCTGCCGTCAATAGGTGCGAGGTTCTAGACCAGGTGGCACGATTGGCAGTCACCATTAGATCGGGGGGAGTGTTGGTGGATTGAAAAAGCACGTTACCATCGGCAGCCACTGACATCTCTCCTTGATTACCCGTAACTGCATCGGCCGTAAGTTTAAACGCAGGACGGTTGTTTCGGTAGATCAATGCCTTAACATGCTGCAACTTCACCACTGCCGCGTTACCGTTCACCTGAACAATGCCTATCGCGGCTCGGGCTACGAGCACAGAGATTGGTCTGCCATTACGGTGGGCAGGATCAGGGGCGCGCCACGGAATAAGACAGCCGCTACCAGCAAACATTCCCGGAATTGCCGCAAGCTTCTCGCGTTCTTTCATGCGTGCCCGTTCAAGAACCAGCTGTTGTCGCTGCTGTGCCGAAACACCGCACCCGCACAATACAGCAGCAACCAGCAGGATAGTAGCCTGTTTTAAGTTCATTCGGCTGCCGGCGAACCCACTGGTTCTAGTCGGATGTCGAATTGCTGAACTTCTGCCGCCTTACGCCTTAACTGCCCACATGCTGCTGCTATTACGTTACCCCGCGTCATGCGCTGTGTCGCTACTCGGCCTGTTTTTTCAAGCTCTTCCCTAAACAGCTTGATTGCCTCGGGAGTAGGCCGTTTAAAGCCGCTGGTGGTTTCAACATAGTTAAATGGAATGAGGTTGACATTACCTGGTAGGCGCCACGTGTTCAACAAGGTGGCTAGCTTTCGGGCCTGCTCCACACTGTCATTCACGCCACCAATGAGAAGGTACTCAAAGGTGAGGTTGCGGCGCGTCTGGCGGGTATAGTAGCGGCAGGCCCGCATTATTTCGCTGATATTCCACTTTCGGCCCGTTGGTATAAGCTGTTGCCGCAAGTCATCGTCTGGCGCGTGAAGTGAGAGTGCAAGTGTAACCGGTAAGTCAGAGTTTGCCAGCGCCTCTATACCGGGCACAACTCCCACAGTGGAAACGGTAAGGTTTCGCAGTGAAATTCCTACTTCGCTCCCAATTACCTTCAAACTGGCCACTACGTTTTCGAAATTGAAAAGCGGTTCACCCATGCCCATATACACCGCGTGCGAAATACGGCGTTCGCTCTCTCGCTGCATGAAGAGGAGCTGCCCAACAATTTCGGCACTCGTAAGATTGCGCGCAAAACCACCCTGCCCGGTTGCACAAAATGTACAACCCGCTGGACAGCCCACCTGGGTTGACAGGCACACCGATACGCGTTGTTGATATGGCAGGTAGACGCTCTCTACCGTAAGGCCATCCGGAAATGCCAGCAAATATTTTACTGTTCCATCGGGCGCAGCATCACGGTGCCGAAGTTCCGGCAGTCCGAGGGTAAATTTTTCCAGCAGTTCACTGCGCAACGCTAGAGGCAAATCTGTCATATCGCCAAATGAGACAGCCCCACGGCGATAAATCCAGCCTGCAACCTGCTGTCCACGATAGGCGGGCTGCCCACAGTCCGTTAATAGCTTTGTTATTTCGGCGGTAGATTTACCAACCAGAATTTCTTTTCCTGTCTTAGATTCCGTCTCACTTAGTTCCGCCAATATATTATCCATTCCGTTGCACAGTGCGTTAAATGCTTACACAGGATACCTTAGGGGCATATGGTTTGTATAGCAACATTAGGTACCGCACGGTGCAAAGGGATGGATGTTAATGCAGGTACAAGCAGTGTCGCACTAGGATTTGACGCACAAATTCTGTCATTGTTGCGCCGTCATCTGCGTAAACAACCAGAGCCTGCGATTGCTAGGCGTGGTTTTAGTAACTTTTCAGGCCGGTAACTTCTCTTAAGATACTTAAATCAGGACGGCAGCGCATCCGCTAATGCACATGTAGACCACAATTTTTGCGAATTTCGCATTCGACCTTGACAACTATAGGATTATCGGTTATCATGTGAGCAACTTAACCGGTTAAGTGATGAGGAGTAATTACTGTTGGCAGCGACGATGCGTGAGGTAGCACGGAGAGCAGGAGTGTCGGTTGCGACTGTTTCTTATGTCGTAAATGGGCAGGGTGCAGTTCGGGGCATTCCTGAGGAAACATGTTCTCGAGTACGCAGCGCTATTTCCGAGTTGCAGTATCACCCAAATGCACTGGCGCGTGGCCTCACACACCGACAAACTCACACCGTCGCGGTCGTGATGCAGTATCCGTCGATCTTTTCTGGATGGTCCGGATTTACAAATGAGCTAATGCATGGAATTACCGATGCAGCTTTGGAAATGGGCTACGACGTGCTCCTGCACACGCGAAACATATCAGCAGGTAACGAGATCACGCAAGATAAGCACCGGCGGGAGCTCTCGGTTTTACTGGACGGACGGGCAGATGGGGCACTACTTCTTCGTGACGAAGAGGATCCCCTTGCCGAAGCGCTTCACGATACTGGGTTTCCGTTCGTGATGATGTTTAGCCATAGTGCCAGCAACAAGCACTGGTTTGTAGATTGCGATAACACCGAAGGTGCACGTCTTGCAGTGGACTATCTGGTGTCTTTGGGCCATCGGCGTATAGCGCATCTCGCGGGCTCCGATGTTTCTGGAGCGGCAAGGGAGCGTAAGAGAGGATACCGAGCTGGTATGAAAGATGCTGGCATTGAAGTGGACGATCACCTCATCTTCGATGCTTTTTCGGCAGAACATGATTTGGGTCCAACCGTTGAACTGCTCTGCAACTCGGATCCTGGCCGGCCAACTGCAGTGTTTGCGTGGAGTGATGACGTTGCCATCAGGCTCATATCGCTGCTAAGACAGAGCGGTGTTCGTGTACCAGAGGACGTGTCTGTTGTCGGATTCGACTCAACTGCACTATGCGACCATACAGATCCACCGCTTACTAGCGTTCATCAACCTATTTACAACATGGCTGCAACCGCCTTTCGACTTTTGGCAGCAAATATCAGCGGTGCGCATCCAGACGAAACTGCTGTTCGTGTTCGACCAGGACTAGATATTCGAAAATCCTGCGCAGCATATACAGGGAGTGCGAAGCAAACATGAAAAAAGAGATCGATCCACGCCTGGTATATGGCGTAATCGGCCTTGTCGTTCTGATAGTCGGATTTATTCTGTACCGCAATTTTACGAATAGTCCGTCTGCCGGCGGAGCTATCACTCCACAGCAGGCTGGGTTGGGTAAACCGGTACTACCATCCATTCCGGGCCCAAGCGGTTCCGCAGCGGGCACGAAATAACCGCGCATTACATGCGCAATTCAAAGGAGCATAGAAGCCATGAATTCTCGCCGTGAGATACATGCTCGTTCAGGTTTTACCCTGATTGAGCTGCTTGTCGTTATAGCAATTATCGCAATTCTTGCTGCAATTCTTTTTCCTGTTTTTGCCCAGGCCCGCGAGCAGGCACGAAAAACGGTCTGCCTGTCTAACCTACAGCAAATTGGTCTTGGAATCAATATGTACAGCCAGGACTACGACGAGTTCCTACCGCTCGTTCGCAATCAGGACAGCAAATACATTGAGGGTAACTGGAAGGATATCATCCAGCCTTACATCAAAAATCTTCAGATTTTCCGTTGTCCTAGCAACCCTGCTTCACAGGTATTCGACGAATCTGGCAACGCAAATAGCGGATACAACCCGACAACACCAAAAACGTACCGTGGATACTTCTATTATCGCGCATTCTTCAGATCATCAGCGGCTATAGGTTCAGGCGACTGGTGGGCGGGAAATCAGTATACAAGCATCGCGTTCCCGTACCCTTCCGGCACACTGATCGTTGCTGAGAACAAGGATGTGTATCCCGATTACGGTCCGTGGATGGCAATGATTCCAAATTGGGGCATGAGCGGCGCAAACTTCGGCGCACGCCACAACGGAAGCGATCGATCTAGTAACGTTGTTTTCATGGATGGTCATGCAAAATTTACATCGTGGGATGCCACATGCCAGCCAAGCAACGGTGATCATACAAACATGTGGGCATTTGACCCAAGTAACATGAACTTCGGCACCATGAATTTGAGCTGGATTGATACCTTTTGCACGACCCTGCAGACAGCAGAACAGAGCGGTCAGCTTAAGTAACAGACTCGCTTAACTAGAATAAGCAGGCTGCCCTTGCACAACTGCTGCAGGGCAGCCTGCTCATTAACAGGATGATATCACAGATGTTTTATTCGAAGAGTCCACTCCTTCGTGTGTTAGCGGTGTTCTTCCTCATTTCCCTTTTTGCCCGCCCCGTTAGTGCCAAAATAGTGAAAGTACCTGCAGTAATTTTGCCTGGAGTTCTCAACCAGGTGGAACACAGGGCATTTCTGTTCTTCTGGCAGCAGAGCAGCCCAGAAACTGGACTTACGCTTGACCGCGCTTCTAACAATTCACCGTACAAAAAATTCACAATTGCCAGCATAGCTAGCACGGGTTACGCACTTGCTTCGCTGCCTATAGCTGTCACACACCAATGGATTACGAACAAAGCTGCCTATCACCGTGCGCTCATCACACTTAATTTCGCGGTAAATCGGCTGAGTACGGTCCATGGTTGGTACTACCACTTCGTAGATATTAACTCCGGGGTCCGACAATGGAAGTGTGAGGTATCCAGCATCGATACAGCCTTATTGCTGCAGGGCGCTTTAATAGACAGTGCATTTTGGCCACATTCCCGTGTGCAGCGACTTGCTGACCAAATCTACCAGCGGATAGACTGGCATTGGATGCTCACAAACGGCGGTAGACAACCGAACAAGCTCGTCTTGAGCATGGGTTGGCACCCCGAAAAGGGGTTTATACACGCTAATTGGGACAGCTATTGTGAACTCATGACGCTGCTAATGCCGGCACTAGGTGCACCACACAATCCTCCACCCTCCGCTATATGGCACGCATGGAAGAGACCCGTCGTAAACTATCAAGGACTCACAACTCTGGCAGGCGGCCCAATATTCATTCATGAGATGGCGCAGGAATTCTATGACTTTCGGGGGAAGCGTGATCCTGAGGGCTGGAATTATTACGCGACTGCCAAAAATGGAATTCTCATTAACAGGGCATTCTGTATTGCCCATGCCTCAACCTACGCTGGACTGGGACCAAACTGCTGGGGACTTAATGCAAACGATGCACCCGATGGATATAGTGCTTACGGTGCTCCGCAAGGACCGATTGACGGTACCATTTCGCCAACCGGCGCTATTGCGGCGATAGAGACATCCCCTAGCCTGGCGATCAGCGCTGCAAAATATCTCCGTTCTACTTACGGGGACAAAGCGTGGGGACGCTATGGATTTCCGGATTCCATAAATCCATCACATCACTGGTATGACAGCGATGTAATTGGTATAGATTTAGGGATGGCCATGCTCGCTATCGAGAATGTGCGCAGTGGTCTGCCTTGGCATCTGGTGGCTGAGCTTGCTAGCACCAAACGTGCGTTTCGTCGCGCTGGCTTTAGAGTTACCCACAGCCGGGATGTTTACGTGGCGTCACACTAGCAGGTGCGTCTGTTAGAAATGTCGCTTACAACATCGAACCCGTAACAGACTGCTACCCGGATGTTCATTTCTCCTTGCGCATCTGGCAGCAGTCTTTTTTCGTGAATTCCCCTCTCGTACAAATCCTTACCGGAATCTTTCACTGCCGAACTGTTATATATTTCACACCTCGCACCAGGATTTCCAAAGTATCCTAACATGTAGGTTCTACACGACATGGAGGAGATGGAAACCAGTGATTTCAACGCGCAGCAAGACCACTAGATTAACTACAAATCGCTCCCAGGATTTCACGAACACGCACAACTATTCCGGCGGCCCGGGTGTACTGCCAGAATCGGTGTTGCAGAAGACGCAGGAAGCGATTCGGCAGGCACCTGGCACAGATATCTCGTTGCTAGGCATCAGCCACAGATCCGCGTGGTTTCGTAATGTGCTGGACGAGGCAGAAGCAAATATCCGCACTCTCCTCAACGTTCCGTACACCTACCATATTCTATTCCTGCAGGGTGGTGGAACAATGCAGTTCAGTATGGTGCCCATGAATATGCTGAAGGAGCGCACCCAATGCGCCGACTACATTACTACAGGATACTGGAGCGAAAAAGCAGTTGCCGAGGCTGAAAAGGAAGGCGCCGTAAATCAAGCCTGGAACGGCTGTCATGAGGGATTTCACCGCCTCCCCGCACCATCTGAACTTAAACTATCGAACCACGCAGCATATCTTCACTATGTTTCTAACGAAACCGTTGAGGGGTTGCAGTTTCCATTTTTACCAGGGTTGCCTCATGTGCCACGGGTATGTGATATGTCATCGGACTTCCTTAGCAAGCCGTTCGACATAACAAACTATTCACTTGTATACGCTCACGCCCAGAAAAACCTTGGGCCTGCCGGCGTCACGATAGCAATCGTTCACGAGGATGTATTGCGAAATGCTCCCGATAAGCTCCCTTCGATTATGGATTACCGCCTATTTGCCGAGCATCGATCTAATTTTAACACTCCTCCCGTGTTCGCCATCTACACCGTAAACCTCGTAACTCGCTGGCTTTTGGACGAGATTGGCGGCTTGGTGAACATGAGTTTGATTAACAGTGCCAAGGCTGCCGTGGTGTATGCCTCCATTGATTTGAGTGATGGCTTTTACCGTGGACGGGCAAGCTGTGATAGCCGATCGCAAATGAATGCCAGCTTTACGCTGCCCAATGAAAAGCTTACTACTGCGTTTCTACATCACGCGTGCATGGCGGGGTTTGTTGGGTTAGAGGGGCATCGAAGCGTGGGCGGCATTAGGGCATCTCTTTACAATGGCCTAACGTTGGAAGCAGCCGAGGACCTCGCAGAGTTTATGAACTGGTTTCGGTCCGAATATGGCTGTTACCGCCATTCCGAGGTGAGAAATGGCTGACCTTTCCATGTGCACCGTGAGACCGTGGCCAACAGTTCGTAACGCTGTAGTAACACTGCTTCAGCAGCACCGCGAGCACACAGTCTACGGCTCTATGGAGGTAGATTTTACTTTTGCCGCAGAGCGTATATCTGCGTGCTCGCGCAAAACAGGCGTTGCACTCTCTACCCATGCCTACGTACTGCATTGTTTGGCACTTGCGGCTGCCGACCAACCGGCCTCTGTTACTTATAGACGTGGTAGCCAGATGGTCACGTTTAAGGACATCGATGTAGGTACCGTCATAGAAAAGCCTGTAAAGGACTCCGGGCGAGTACCCGTAGGTTACATCATCAGGTCCGCGCAACAACTGTCTCTCGCCGATACCAATTGTGCATTGCGCACGGCGTGCCGAAGCACACTAGAGGAGGACCCGCTGGTAAGGTGGAGGCGAGGAATGGCAAAGATGCCTGCTCCAATCCGGCGGCTGCAGGCACAGCGGATTAAACGGGACCCACTACTACTACAGCGCTTTCATGGGGTTATAGGGCTCACAAACGTACAATTGCGCGGAATCGACCGGCCGTTTTTTGGATTTCCAACCCAGATTTATACGATAACAGTGGCAGTGGGCAGCCTTATAGAAAGGTTGCAGTGGGGCGCCGCTGGCTCGGCAGTTTCGCGCAAAGTATTATGCGTAAGTGCCGGTGCCGACCATGCAGTTATCGACGGGATGGGAATGGCACGATTTGCCCAGTCCTTTAGCACGTATCTAGAATCCGGTACGGGCCTGGACGAACAATACATCGAAACTACGCTAAAACTTGGGTTAAAGAGGGGGCGATGACCATGAACCAAGATGTAAAGAAGGATACAGTAGCATCTCACTGGCTCACTGGAAACGCGCGCCAAATGTGGAATCATCCTCATCAATTTCCCGCCGAAATAGCATGGCGCGAAGGTGGAATTGCGAAGTTTCGTATGCTGCACAAGTACCTCTATGCAATAACTAGCGCCGACTTCGCTCGCCAAGTCCTTGTAACCCACCATGAGCGCTATGAGCGCAGCTTTCAGTATAAAACAGGCCGTGCGGTTATAGGGGATGGGCTACTATCTACCGATGGACCAGCGTGGTTAAAGAGGCGACGGGAGATTCTTCCGGCCTTCAAGACTAACACGATGCGAAGGCTAGTTGAAGCCTCAGCAGCAGCAGCCATGGAAATTGCAGATCGATGGGTAACAGTATCGGCCCAAACCGGTTCTGTGGATATCGTAGCCGAAACTCAACGGCTTGCACTCATAACAATTGGCAAGACACTTCTCTCCACAGAAATCGATGACGGTCATGCTGCGGATTTTGGAGCCGCCGTCCGTGAGACGCTGTACCTTGTTCGCCAGCGTAATACATCCCTGGTGCGATTACCGCTGTGGATACCAACTTCTGGAAACAACCGCATCCACCGAACACGCCAAGTACTAGATGAATTCCTGGTCCCACATATCGAGCAGCGTCGATTGCAGCCCAATTCCGAAGCGGCTCAGGATATACTGCAAACGCTTACTCAAGCGCGTGACCGCGAAAACGGTGAGGCTCTGGATGATCAGGCACTTCTAGACGAAACGAAAACACTTTTTGTATCCGGATTTGAAACAACTGCAACCGCCCTCGCGTGGACGCTCTTCCTGCTAAGTCGGCATAAAAGTATAAAAGCGCAATGGCAACAGGAGTGCCGAGAAGTCCTTAACGGACGGGTGCCGACGTTTGACGACCTGGAGAGGTTGCCGTTTACTAAACAGATCTTACAGGAGGCGCTAAGATTATATCCGCCGGTTTACAACATGGCGCGCGAGTGCATTACAGACGATATACTTGGCAACACGCGAATTAAAAAGGGAAGTGTGTTACTAATATCAATTTACGGTATTCACCGTTCACCGGCTTATTGGGAAAACCCGGATGAGTTTAGGCCAGAGCGGTTTGCACGGGAAAACACAATTCTACCAAATACGTATTACCCATTCGCCATTGGAAAGCACGTTTGCATTGGTGCCCAGTTTGCTATGACCGAGATGATCACTATCCTCGCAGTACTCGGGTCACGCCTCCAGATCGTCCCTGCCGATTTGGAGCCTGTAGGAATTCGCGCACAAATTACTCTCGCTCCCTCTCGTGAAATACTTCTAAGGACAACTGCACTATGATGGGTGAAATTAGTAACCTCAACCTGGAAATACTTGATCCAGATTCTCCTGATGAGGTGGCGCGATATGAGAGGGCGTTCTATAAGGCATACGAACGTGCGTCTGGTAACATGCTTATCCGGAAGTTGTGGAACTGGAACGACGAGGAGCAGAGGCTAGCAGTAAAAGTACCCTACAACCGCCAGCTTAACTACATATTGCGATGCCGAGATACGGGTGAAATTGTAACGGCGCTGGCTGTAAATAGAGACTGCATTCAAGCTCAGTCTGTTGCTTATGGCTTTCAGATATCGAACAGCACGCACGGTACATGCGAATTCCTTACCCTATTCTCTTTGAACGAGTACGACATGCACAGCAGATTTGCTTTTTGGCGACTCGTTTTCGCGGATCTGCAGGCACGTGGATACAAAACCGCTTTTGGCACCACAGCAAAGAGACTGCTGCGATTTTATTTACGAATGGGTGCCGAGGTTATAGACCAGCGCACCATTGAGGAGGAAGAGCGGTTCTTCCTTAAATTTGATACTAGCTGCACAAGCTGGCAAATCGCCAGGGGCCGCCGCGAATCGCGAAGGGACCAATGAGTTGCTCTCAATGCAATCTTATTTGTTGCGGGCTGTTATTGTCATGCGCATGGGGTGTAACGGACGCAGCGTTATAGCGGGATAGAGTGCGGGTACGAAATCTGACGCAAGCTCGAATCGGAATCGTGCCAGCATAAACGAGAGAATAAGCACTGCTTCCATAAGTGCAAACTGACTTCCCATGCACACTCGCGGGCCGCCGCCAAAGGGGAAATATGCAAATCGAGGGTTGCCCGCAATACTGCCGTCGAGCCAGCGATCCGGGATAAATTTGTCAGCATCGCTATACCAGCGTGGATCACGGTGCACTACCCACTGACTAAAGAATGCGACGTTACCACGCTTTACGGTAATATCGCCCAATTCACAATCCTCAATTGCCTCCCTGCCAACGGACCAAGCCGGCGGATAGAGCCGCAGAGCTTCCTGCACCACTGCTGCGGTATAAACGAGTGCCGCCCTGTCAGCAGGCTGAGGTAACCGTTCGCCGTATACACGTTTCGCCTCATCAACAAGCCGTGCTTCAACCTCCGGGTTCTGGGAAACAAGCATTAATGCCCAGGCAAGGGTTAGTGCTGTGGTCTCGTGTCCTGCAAGGAACAACGTAAGTAATTCATCGCGCAACTGCTTGTTGTTCATACCCTGCTGGTTATCGTCGTCATGTGCGGCGAGTAGGAGTGAGAGCAGGTCGCCATGGTCACGTCCTTCGGCTCTCCTTGATTCTATCAGTCGCTGAATTGAGACATCAAGCCGTGTAATTGCACGCCTGAGCCGCGGAGTAACAGGAGTTGGAACCCACGATGGCAGCATGATAATATAAGGAATGGATCTTGCGAACTCGGCCTGTGCACACTCTACAGCCTCGCTTATTGCCCCTGAGTCATCTACAGCAGCGTTAAACAGGGTGCGCATTACTACCCGCAGCGTTAGCGAGGTTGTTGCCTCTAGCATATCAATCGTGACACCTGCGCGCCACGGCTCGGTATAGCTTTCCGTCTCGCTCACCATCATGGCGCCATAGCTCTCTACGCGCTCGCGGTGAAATATTGGCATGATGAGGTTATGCTGCCTGCGCCAGGTATCACCTTCACTCGTTAGCAGGCCGTTGCCAAACAGCGGCTTACTGCGCTTAAGGCCAGTACCCTTTTCAAAGCTGCGCCAGTCGTGCACAAGTATCTGCTGGATGAGAGCAGGATCGGATATGAACCAGGTTATGCGTCCGCCAAATCGAAGGCGTACAATGTCACCATAATCCTTTGCAGCGGATGTTAGGAAACCTAATGGATCACGGCTAAACGACCCAACATGCCCAATAAGTAATGAGCTAGGCGGCGCCCGCAGCTCATCGGAGCGGTGTTGCAACTTACAGGTCCACCTTTGCGCAGTTACCCATTCCACCCTGGAACATCTGCAAGACCAGTATTAAGGTCATTAAGCTGCCGGGTAATTTCATCTTTAACCGTCTGGACGGCCATCGCAAGTGGGATGATTGAGCGATCGTCACTGGTTCGCAGCTTCCACTCTACACCTCCGTTCTGCATAGATCGTTCGGATATAACCACCTGCAAAGGAACACCTCGCAGCTCTGAGTCTGCAAACTTTACGCCAGCAGAGGCATCCTTTCTGTCGTCGAAGAGAACCTCGATGCCAGCTTTTAGAAACTCCTGATACAAGGCTTCGGCGCGCTGCTGACCCTCTGGCGTGCGACACAGTGATACCAGGTTTACCTGGAACGGTGCAACAGACATGGGTAGTTTCAAACCACGGTCGTCGCG
Organism: bacterium; assembly: GCA_021805405.1. Classification (GTDB taxonomy): domain Bacteria; phylum Armatimonadota; class Chthonomonadetes; order Chthonomonadales; family Chthonomonadaceae; genus JAJZFK01. The sequence continues at coordinate 2,589 of JAJZFK010000499.1, read as the reverse complement.
GTACTCCTCAGCGATGCATGCCAACAGGCGTCCGAGGCCAATGCCGTACGAGCCCATAATAACCGGCTTCTGCACACCAGTTTCGTCCAGAAATGTCGCGCCCAGTGCGGCACTATACCGAGTACCCAGCTGAAAAATGTTGCCCACTTCCACGCCGCGTTGTATGGCTAGTGGCTTCCCGCAGTGTATGCACGCCAGGCCGTCTACGGCCAACGCAATATTGGCCACGATGTCTGGGTGAAAATCGCGCCCACACTTAACGTTCAAAAGGTGGTAACCAGCATCATTGGCGCCGGCAACCAGTCCGCCAGCCTGTGCTACAGCTTCATCCACTATTACCAACGTCGCACCTGGCGCTACACCAACAGGCGAGGCGTAGCCCGGCACCATGCCCGCGGCAACTATCTCCTCAGGCTGTGCAGCACGCAGGTTAAGAGCACCGCAATGGTTTTTCACCAACACAGGGTTAGCGTCCATATCACCACGAACGAGGGCAGTTACTAGTTTAGATGACGAAGAAGCGCCAAATTCGGCAACAAAAAAGACGGCTTTACAGGTACCTGCAGGCGTAATGCCCAAGAACGTACTAAGATCCGCTATCGTACTGGCACCGGGCGTGGCAACCTTCTCAAGTGGCTTATCATCAACATCTAAATTGGGTGACTTCGCGAATACCGCAGCCTCCTGATTTGCGGCATACCCGCATGCAGGGCACACCACGAGGGAATCCTCGCCAATAGGTGTAAGGTACATAAATTCGTGCGCTACCTTACCCCCCATCATGCCTACGTCGCCTCCTACCGCCAAAAGGTTGAGGCCAACCCTTAAACCAATCCTGAAATATGCACGGTAGTGATTGGAATACTGTAACCGCAGTCCGTCCTCATCGCGGTCTAACGAGTACGAGTCCTTCATCACAAACTCGCGAACACGAATGAGCCCACCTCGAGCGCGTGCCTCATCGCGAAACTTAGTTTGAATGTGGTAAATAAGTGCTGGAAGCTGTTTATACGATTTGATTTCCGTTCGGGTGAGATCCGCGGCAACCTCCTCATGCGTCATGGCCAGAACCATATCATGACCCCGCCGGTCTTTAAACCGTACAAGCGAGTCGTCGATGGTGTCCCACCGACCAGTCTTCTGCCACAACTCTGCTGGATGAACGACCGGCATGTTAATTTCCTGGCCGCCAATGGCATCCATCTCCTCGCGCAGAACGGCCTCGATTTTACGAATTGATCGGCGTGCAAGTGGAAGGTAAGAAAAAATACCAGCGCCTAACTGTCGAATGTAGCCCGCCCGCAGCATAGTCTGGTGCGAAACAATTTCGGTATCTGCAGGCATGTCCCGCAGTGTCTCTCCAAACAGGTTGGAAACGCGCATCCGTCCTCCAGGTAATCATTTGTTTTATTGGTACAAGGGCAACAGGAGTGTGCCCGTTGGGTAGTTAGCTGCTCCAGCGGTTGAAATAGCGGATTTCAGCAAGCTCCTTACGTGAACGAACTGCTGTTTCGCGCTTCTGTAACTCTTCTGAAAGGACCGTAATGGGCGCAGGGTACCCGGCGGCCACAACGCACATAATGCGGTAAGGAAGTGGAAGGGCAATCGCCTGGCGCATCGCGTCCTCGTCCCACCCAGCCATAGGATGTACCACCAGGCCAAGGTGAATGCCCTGAAGCAACAGATTCTGAACGGCGAGGCCGGAATCAAACAGGTACAACTGCTGTCCGTTAACATCGTAATCGTCGGCAGGGTTCGCACAAATTATTAACAAGATTGGTGCTGAGGCTGCCCACGTCTTATTGCCTGGCTTTAACGCGTTGCGCGCTTCCTGAAGCGCCGGTTGTTCGTCTACAACTACGAATCTCCAGGGTTGTGCGTTTCCGCTGGAAGGTGCCCAGCGTGCTGCCTCTAGCATGGTTTCAATGGTACCGCGGTCAACTGGATCGCTAGCTATTGCACGACCGCTGCGTCTTCGCAAAATTAGCTCATGAACCGATGGAACTGCCATTACGTAAACCTTCCAGCAAAGTTAGTGCTTTTATGATACCTGCTACATTACCAAGTCTACGACGGTAACCTTACGGAGTTCAAAAAAGTAGACATTCGTGTTGGTTTCTACAAAATGGACGTTTAGAAACACATTGTCCTAAAGTAGGCAACTTCATGTTGAATTTCGTGCTACGCATTACTAAATTATTGAAACATAATAGCCAACATTAATATGTTGGCACGCTCTAGCGATGGGTTTGGTCCAAATATAAAAATAGTTGTTTTCTTTGAGCGTTAAATTACAAAACAGGACCAAAAATGCCGTACAATTGCGTATATTCACTTGAGGATACCCTAAACATTAACAGGTCGGTCGCCAATAATTGTCTTACATGGAAATCGACACGGCCATTATTTAGTTGGTATGTCAGTCAATAGCGAAGTAGAAGCACAGTGTTATCTTAGTTCACGTGCTTTTTGTTGATAGACATTATGCTCTTTGTTGTGAGCTGCAGCTTAAAGACATGGCTTCGTGAGTTAACCGTGCACTAGTGGCAGGCGTTCAATCTGCACTAGATGCGCCGATGATCATTCGCG
>JAJZFK010000354.1 GCA_021805405.1 bacterium | reverse complement strand
TTCTTTCATCAATACATTCCTTTTATTCCTTCCTGAGCAGCCCACGCCCCGGGCATAAGTGTAATTTCATTTAACCTTTCTTCAAGCGCTTGCAAATGCGCATCGTTGAAATCAAGGTGGGTGACCTTCGTGGCGCAATGTCGATCTGTATACCCTACCTGTTGCTAAAACCTATAACCACCAAATTAAGTGCCCAGCGCTGGTTCTCTAGCAGCATAAAGAAAAATACCGGCAAGCACGCTGGCGTACTGGCAAAACGGCTAGAGCGAACCAGTATCGAACTCACAGTAAAGCTGGGAAGCACAATGCTCTCGGTGAACGACCTGTTGAATATGAAGGTTGGCGATGTGGTCACGCTCAACCGGGAACAGCACGAGGACGTGGAAGTAATGGTCGATAACCGTACCAAGTTCCGCGGGAAGCCCGGCATACGGGGCAAGAAACTGGCCATTTATGTAAGCCGCCGAAGCAGCGACGGCGATGCTAGTGATACGTCGGGAACAAGGCATCGCCGAACCGCCTGATCGATTTACCATTCTGGAGGAATTCATGCCGGATATAACACCTGTTGAACTTGAGGGCATAAGAGCACAATTTGCAGAATACTGCCCTGGGCTAGCACTGGCATTTGCCGAGCAGCTAAACCACGAAACAGTGCTGGAGTCACCAGTTGTACGCGAGGTTCCTATACAGGAACTTCTCACACGTGATGCTTCGGTTCTCTGCTCACAGTTTCACTTCAACAATCTGCTCACCAGTGAAAGCCTTTTCGTCGTTTCGGAGGAGAGTGCAGCGCTCCTGTTTGACCTGATATCGGGTAACACAGGTGCTAACCCGCCAACCCAGTTAGCAGACGATCAGATTACAGCGCTGGAGTCTGCCATGACCGGCGTCGCCCGGGGCCTTGGTACCGTCATAGGTAATCAGGTTGGCGAACCGCTCGATCTGGAAACGTGCAACAGCCACCTGGGAACGATCAACCTGCCACCAGTTTTTGCAATGAGCGGATCCGCAATCGAGATTACATTCTCGTTCACTATTACCGACCTGTCTGATACCGAATTAACCCTGTTCATGACCCCAGATATGGCAAGAGCATTGGTACCTGTAGATGCGCAGCCGGCCGCGGGCGACCAGTTGCTGGATCAGGATGAGTTAGCGGCAATGCTAGGTGACCTAACCTCTGGCCTAGACAGCCCTGCACCTGGATCCCCAGCACCAGCACAACAACCTGGTGGTCAAGCCGTCGCACAGGATTACGGAATGCCCCGCGGTCTCGATATGATCCTCGATATACCACTGGATGTAACAGTTGAACTGGGCCGCGTCCGCATGCTCATTAAGGACGTACTCGAACTGTCCTCTGGATCCATTGTCGAGCTTGACCGCGTAGCGGGTGAACCTGTGGACTTACTGGTTAACGGACGCCTCATTGCAAAAGGGGAAGTGGTGGTGATTGAAGATAACTTTGGAATTAGGGTTACAGAAATCATCAGCCCCGTAGAGCGAGTTGCCGGCTTGGGCCGGGGAAGGTAAGTTGATATGCACGTACGAAAATTTACTGTAGCCGCCGCGACGCTAAGCGTGATTGGTCTTATGGGTGCCAGCGCAAATGCGCAGATTATTGCCAACTCCAATACCAACGTCCAAGCGCCGCCACCACATTTAAGCACGCTCCACAGTCAGTCGTGGCGTGCCCGATGGCGCCGCCATTGGATCTACAGATGGCGGCTACGGACCGAACGTGCCCACCTGCGAAATAATAGTAGTAAATCATCTACTCTGCCACCAACGGCCTTCACAGGGCACGCTGGTGCGGCCGCACATCAAAGCGCGGTATCGGTAAAGCAGGTTGGCAACACGAAACTCCCCCTCTCCTCCAGCCCGATGATGCTCACCAGGCAGGATTTTAACAGCGGGAAAGATAAACCCATTGCAAGCCCTATGCAGACCGTTGGCCAGGGCGTGTCTATGCTTGTTTACCTGTTACCCGTTCTGTTTCTAATAGTAGGTGGGCTACAGTTATTAAAGCACCTGCAGCATAAACTCACGCGTGGTGGTGCGAAAGGGCTGTCGTTGCAGTCGCTGCCTCTGCCAGCGGCTACCGGCCGGCAGTCAGGCGGTATGGTCGCAGCCATCACTCGTTCAATAGTTGCAAAAAAACAGCCAGTCACCGCCAGCAGCTGCAACATCCGCCTCGTAGAGAGTACTCCGCTCGGTAACAGCTGTCTAGCTCTCGTTGAGGTACGAGGCAAGCTGCTACTCCTTGGTGTAAGCGGCTCCAGTGTGGCCCTCATCACCGAATTTGAAGAACAGGGGCATGAGAACGACAGTGATTTCCGTGCGCTGATGCGCGCCGCAGCAATGGACCTTGATGGCGTCGATTTTGCCGCGGCTGAACTTCCGTCAAGCGCAATCATGGGCGACCTGGGTGAGGCGGTTGCCGCGGCTGGCAGCGCCGTTACGCGCTCACTTCAGCGCCTACGTACTGTAGCCGAAGCAGAAGGAGCGCTGTGAAGTTGACGACGTTGAATGCGAACGTGAACAGGTTAGTGCAGCGCGTGCGCCGCTCTCGTGCATTGCGACTGGCGCTCATTACAACTGGCATCGCTGCCATTTGCCTCCTTATTCAGCATTGCGCGGCAGCTGCAGATTTACCTATACCCAGCGTACAACTGGGAATGGGGTCCTCCCACAACCCCAAGCAGGTAGCGGTCACCCTTCAAATTCTGCTATTGATGACCGTCCTCACGCTTGCACCATCTATCATCATAATGACGACAGCGTTTACACGTATCGTCATCGTATTCAGCATCCTGCGCAGCGCCCTGGGCACTCCACAAATTCCACCTAATCAGGTACTCATCGGGTTAGCACTCTTCCTTACGCTGTTTATTATGCAGCCTACCTTGCGTGCGATCGATACTACGGCTTACGAACCATATATGCATAAGCAGATCGACTTTCCAACGGCACTAGATAGAGCCGAGCGGCCGCTAAGATCGTTCATGATTAGGCAGACCTATAAGAGCGACCTCACGTTCTTCATTTCAGTATCACATTCACCGCTGCCCAAGACTGCCGACAGTGTTAGCATGGTCACACTGGTACCTGCGTTTCTTACTAGCGAGATGAAGACCGCGTTCATCATTGGCTTTTATATCTATCTGCCGTTCCTGGTTATCGACCTTGTAGTTGCATCCACTCTTATGAGCATGGGTATGATGATGCTGCCACCTGTGGTCGTGTCACTTCCCGCAAAGTTGCTGCTGTTCGTACTCGCAAATGGCTGGGCATTGCTCATTGGCAGCCTCGTTAGAGGCTTCCGGTGATCCACTCTACAAGCGGCCTGCAGGCCAGAAAAGCCCGGCAGGCCGCTTGAAAGTTGCTCACTGCCTCCGGCTACTACCCCACCCGTTAATTTGACTAAAGCTACGATTTATTCGCCACCCAAACCTCGACATATTGAAACCCGACAACGAGGTCATTGTTTAAACTTTAATAGTTCCCATTCGCCTCGTTTGTAGTCACCGTATGTAAATTTCCAGCTGCAAGCATTCAACTTGAGCGTGACACAGCAATATCCAGTCCGCCAGAGGAGATTGGCAGACCCGTGCGAGTTTAAGACTAAAGGTTATCCAAATGACCCGACATACTGCAAGTGTTGCACAAATCAGCGAACCTTCTTAACTAGCAGTGAAGGCGCCCACAAACAATGCAGCCGCGGCGCTTCGCACCAACAGCAAGCTGCTTAACCTGCGCAAAAGCAAAGAGACAACGACGCCTTGCATTAACCATCACGAAGAGCCCGCAGCGCGCTAGCATTGCTAGTATGCTGTTGACTCAGCAGGCGTGCGAAGTTGTAGGGCGGTAAGTTCATAGTTTTTGCACGTCAGCTAATCGGCAGCCTGTGCCCTCTGCGAATATCTAGGGTATCCTGATAGAAACGTAGGTTTTGCACAATCTTCATAGTTATAGGCACTCCGTTCATTACAGCATATGATAGCGGAGTATCGAATGAACCAGGAAAATGCCACAACAGATCTCCCAGATATCGGGTGCGCTCGCTACCCGGCTTAACGCTGTTATCATCGGCGATGATGCCCTCTCGATTGACAATTTCACTACCCCAGAATTCGCCACATTTAGCAGCATGGTGTGGGCTGACAGTCCGGTAAATCTGGCTACTTCTCTAAATTCACCTGCCGCTGCAATCCTAACGACCCCAATGTTAGCGAATTCGGTGGTCACAGACAAGACTCTGCTTCTAACTGATAACCTGCCCCAGGCGCTCTTTAACGCAGCCACTGCCTTCCACTGGCAACCCGAATATGCACCCACAATTCACCCAACTGCCATTGTTGATGCAACTGCGGCGCTAGGTAAGGGTATCCACATTGGCCCTGGGGTAACCATTGGCGCACACTGCATACTTGGTGATCATTTGGCAATACTCGCTGGCACCCGCGTGGGCAACGGCTGTGCGATTGGCAGTAATACCATCCTCCATGCAAATGTCAGCGTGTATGATCATGTGACAATTGGTGCAAACTGCGTGCTTCATTCGGGGTGTGTCATCGGCGCTGAGGGATTTGGTTACGTGCCAACACCGAAGGGACTGGCGCCGGTACCGCATTTAGGAACGGTCATTATTGGCGACTATGTAGATGTTGGCGCCAACAGTTGTATTGATCGCGCTAAACTTGGCGCGACTATAATCGGCAGCGGTACGAAAATAGATAATCTCGTACATATCGGTCATAATGTTAATATTGGTCGTTCCTGCATTATCGTTGCTCAAGCTGGTCTTGCAGGCACAGTGACGGTTGGAGACGGAGTTATGATTGCCGGCCAGGCTGGCATTGCAGACCACGTTACAATCGGCAGCGGTGCGAGGGTGGCCGCGCAGGCCGGTGTGATTGGTGACGTTATGGCAGGCGATACTGTATCCGGGTACCCTGCCCGACCTCACCGCGTCAAGATGCGCGAGCTGGGAGCAATCACTTCCCTACCTGCCGCGCTCAAGCGCCTAAAGCACCTGGAAACCCTAGTGCAGCAATTGCAGCAGAAAAGGAATCATGACGAATAGCTCTCTAGAACCGAGATGGCAACATACGATTGCAAACGTTGTGCGCATCTCCGGCACCGGAATTCATACTGGCGAGAGCTGTAAGGTGCGCCTGCGGCCGGCAGCCGATGGAACCGGCCGTGTAATAGTTAAGGACGGGTATTGGATTCCCGCTGTATCAGAAAACGTAACGGATACTAACAGGTGCACAACCATTGGCCGCGAAGGCACTCACGTGCATACGGTAGAGCACCTTCTTGCGGCGCTCTATGTACTTGAAATTGATAATATCCTTATAGAGCTAGATGGCCCCGAACTGCCCATCCTGGATGGCAGCGCGGAACCCTCGATGCGGTCGGGGTCCAGGGACGCAAGCGTGGCCGTAGCAAGTACGGAGCGAAGCGGCCCAAGTCGTAGGTTTCGCGAAGGCTCGGGACGAGCCTTCGGAAGGAGAGACTCAAGCGTCGCCGGCCTGGGGCTGGCAACGACACGGTCGGGGAAATCAGGCGC
>JAJZFK010000097.1 GCA_021805405.1 bacterium | reverse complement strand
CGAAGGCCGTGTCATCGAAAAGATACGATCTATTTATGACCCTGAGATTCCTGTAAATATTTATGACTTGGGGCTTATCTATAATGTTGAAGTTACCCACCACGCGGTCGTTAACATCAAGATGACCCTCACGTCACCAGGATGCCCCGTTGCAACAACGCTTCCACCAGATGTACAATACAAAGTTGGCAGCATTGCCGGCGTGTACGAATGTAACGTGGATGTTATATGGGATCCACCGTGGAACATGGATATGATGACGGAAGAGGCAAAACTGGAACTCGGCTTTTTTTAAAACCTTGCATCGCTTGGAAGCCATGGTTTGATCACTGAATTAGAGTTTTGAGGACAAAATCCAATGTCAGACACACTCACAACACCCAAGATACCGGTAACACTTACGCCTACTGCGGTTACACGCATTAAAATGCTTATTGAAAAGCAGGGAAAATCAGATCTGCATCTAAGGCTAGGCGTAAAGGGCGGTGGCTGCTCGGGACTGTCGTACACAATGACGTTAGACAACAAAAAGCGCGACGGTGATTTCGTGTATACGCAGGACGAAATTACGCTGGTGGTTGACCAAAGAAGTGCTCAATATCTTGACGGTGTAGAGCTAGATTTCACGTTGGGAAACCTACTTGAAGGTGGATGGAAATGGACCAATCCTCATGCGCTTCGCAGCTGTGGGTGTGGAACATCATTTACACCAGACAAGTAATTTTTTGGCAATTCGTATATAACCAGTATCAGAAATACGCCGACCTTTTCACTTAATCAAACTAACATAAATTAATGCCCAGCTCTGCCGAAGCCACTTAGACGCATGATTCAGGTTAAATGTTGCTACCTTTTTTGAAAAAACCCTCGCAATCGCCATAATTTGTATTATGGATGTGTCACTACGTTGACCGTAACTCGTATCCTCGGCTAGGATTCATTTTTGATATGCCGTAATTTTGCATGTCGATCACTGTTCAGGAGCTGCAACATGATCAGTAAATTTACCGCGGCAGGTCCAGTTGGGCTAGCCCTGCTTTTAGCGTTTTGTCTCGTTAGAGTCAGTTCGGCCGCCGTCCCCTACAACCAGCAGGTGATAGGTGTTGCCGATTTCTCTGGGCAGGATCATCAGCTTGGCAAGTTCATTGCAGATACGCTGTTAACTGATTTAAACCTAGGACAGCGTCTTGACCTTGTAGAACGAGAGCAAATAGGTCGTGCGGTTACTGAACTTAGGCTTCAGTCTAGCGGGCTAACGCGGGCCTCAGACATTAAGCGTGTAGGAACGCTGGTTGGCGCAGATTACCTTATCGTGGGTAGCTATATGGATAACCATGGTACGCTAATTATTAATGCACGGGTAGTTAGTGTTCACTCTGGAAGGCTTGTAGCTGGCGAAGCCGCTAACGCGGAAGGCAGCGATACGCAGGTGCTTCAACTTACACGAACTGTAGCGGCGCGTCTCTACCATAATATTTGCGGCAGATCACTTGTAAATGACAGCAATGTAGATAACTCCACCACAACGGTTGCAGCTAATGGCAACAGCGATAATGGTTCACTCTCCCCAGCTGCTACAACAGACGTTTCCCAAAACTCAGTGTTCTTTGAACGAGAAGCAGATCCTAACTCGCCGATTACCGAGGAAGAGCTTCAGCAGATAAGTCGTACGCTTTCTGGCGACAGAGCATCTACATTTCATGCGGTCCACCCCCATGCTATTGTTAACCGCCTGCGCACTATGGTCGTGATTGTAAGGGCACTCCTACCCTTTGCAGCCCGTTCTACTGGGCCTAACACAGCGCAACTACCCAGTCGTGAGTGGGCCACTATTCCCTTCTGGGCGCGCCCCTATGTTGAAGTTGCCGTCGCGCGAGGTTTCTGGCCTGCAGAGAGGCCCCTCATGCTCACTGCGACCGCGACCAGGGCGTTCGTTAAATATTTGGTAGATCGCTTTACCGCAATGTCCGCCTCACCGGTGGCTGTTGCGCCGCCAGTTGTAACGCCTCCACCACCAGTTCCTGGGTCATACACCGGCCTGGTTGTAGATGCGCGAGGGCTGGGCACCGATCGTTGTATGAGCCTTCGCATTGTGGATGAGAATGGCAACATGATCTATCCAACTGCCAACCACATGCCCGATCCTGACTATATTGATCAAAACGGAGACGCACGTTTTGTACATCGCCTGTCGGAGGCAGATCACGCGGGTGCCCGGCCACTGGTGGTGCGCGCCGTTGACGGCCGAAATGACGTTCTGGTAGTTAATAATCGCACCGCTAACCGTATTCGGCGCCTTAACACTGCCGGTCAATTTCTTTGGAACTGGAATGTCACCGTAGTTCTAGATTACGGACACTAAACCGTAATGACGCGCAGTTTAATGCTCCTCGGCCTCGTAGGATCGATAGTGTTTACGCTAACCGCAGTGGCCCCCGCTGATGCACGAACAGCCACGTCCACCGTTACCGTAGAAGCGACGGGTGAGGCTGCACTGCAAGGCGACGCAGCAGCCGCGCGAGCCGAGGCAATATGGAGTGCAAAACGTAATGCGGTTGAGGAGGCAGGCGGGCTGTTGTTGCGTGCGGTAACAGATGCCTCCCACTATAGGATCGTTCGACAGGAGACATCGGCCACCGTACAGGGATTTATACGCTCATGGAGCCTTGTACCAGGCTCTGTAACGGTTAAGCAACTGGAACCACCCCTTCAGGGTCAGGTTATATGTGTTCAGATAGAAGCCGTCGTTGACATTCAGCCTTTAGCCCACAGCATGGCCGAGCTGCAGGATGTTTACAACGACCTTAACAGACCATCTCTATGGGTAGATGTGAAGTCCACATCACAATCCGCTACTGCCGCGCGCACGGATGTTGATGTAAACCTGACTTCGTGGCTAAAGAGTAACGGCTTCAATATTGCGGCGCATGAGCACGATGCAGATGTCGTGTTGCACGTTGAACTTTTACCCGTTTGGAAGATCAGAATGGGTGGCAGTAACACGCCTTATGATCTGGGCGCACAGGTATCAAGCTGCAGTCTTGATCTGACTTGGCAGGCGCTCGAGACCTCTTCACAGATGGTTCTCGAGTCTGGCGCGCAACATGAGCAGGCTACCAGTTTTTCGAGCAACGCAGCAGCCGCGTCGAAAGCTTCACGACGAGCGGTTACCAAATTGGAGGCGAACCCATACATCATAACCACCCTTTTGGCGCGATGGACAGCTGAAAGGTATTCAGGATACGTGGCGTCCATTCAGGTAGTAGGTCTACCAGCCAGGCTGCAGACTAACCTGGAACACGAAATCTCACAACTGCGGGGCTTTATGGGCGTGCGCGACCGCCAATCGCGTGATGGAGTCTTTACGATCCACGCGAGGTTTCGTCAATCACTTATCTCATTAAATGCCAGCATTGCTGCACTACACCCCGGTGCTAATTTCCAAATGAGACCATTGGAGAGGCGCGGCTCCCTCATGCTGTTTAGAGCCAACAAGCTATAACGCCTGGAAACGAACATATTTACCGCCTTGATACTTGCAGAGGAGAATATTCAATGAATTCATCCAGAACGTCACTTACACGTCGTGCTTTCATACTCGTAACCGCAATTGCAGCGGCCGCCCTCACGCCGTTAAATGCCATAGCCCAAACTGGTGACTCCGTACAGCGGATTGGAACCAAAGGCGTCATTGACTGGACGGCCGGAGAGCTGAAGGCAAACGGAATTGGTGCCATCCCTCGCGACGTTGGTAACGACGCAGTAGCTTACCTAAAGGCACGCGATTACGCTAGCCTGGATGCCATGCGCAATCTGCTTATGGTTATAAAAGGCGTTCACATAGATGCTACTACGACCGGAGCCAACTATATGGCAACCAGTAGCGTTATTCGCGCTCACGTGCAGGGCCTGTTACGCGGCGCTCGTATTATAAGCACGCGAACCATTCACATTGGGCGCGACTCAGCGGTAGAGGTCACAGTAACGGTTCCAATGTATGGAACTAACAGTGTAGCCAGTGCCATATTGCCAGCCCGACCGGGGTTCGGACCCAGTGTAACGCAAGACGCTACCACAGTTCCACAAGATCCCACCCTACCAGCCGTACAGAACGCTAATACGCCTGTGGCCTCCAATAACGTTTCGAGCGACAACCCGGATCGCACTCCCTATACATCCGTTATAATTGACGCGCGCGGAACTCGTGCCGAACGGAGTATGTGCCCCAAAATTGTGCGCGAGGATGGTACAGAGGTTTGGGGTACCGTAAATGTAGATCCTCGATACGTCATCAATCACGGAATTGCCGTGTATGCAAACTCCATCGCCGCAGCGCGCCGTTTGGCACGTGCCGGTAGCCGTCCGCTTGTTTTAAGGGCACGCGACGGCGGACGTACCGCGTCACAATCGGATGTAGTTCTGAGCTACGGCGACGCCAACCGGCTATTGCTGTTGAACAATCGGTACGCATTCCTCAACAGCTACCGAGTTATCATCGTATTAAACCCAGGCGAATAGGAACGAGGTTTCGCGAGCACAAGCGTTACCGTGCTCGCGAGACACCATTTAGCGCTAAACATCATAGTCACACCGCACGATATTCTTACCACGCCTAACACACCAAACATAGCATTAATCCCTGCGCAGCGCTAACAAAAATGCCTTCAGTGGCGCGAATTCAGCCTTTTAAAGCGGTCGCCTCATCATAAACCAAATCTCGAACGCAAATCGGGCAAAACTCGATTTGACGCCTCGCGAAGAGACGTATGGTCACTTATTGCGTACTTTTCCACGATCGCAATTGTGTCTAATTCTGCAAACCGACCGCACACCCCTAATAGTGGCACCACGACCACAGGATCGTTAGATGAGAGCAGCTCGTGCAATCGCTTGCGTTGCCTGTCGGTCAATTCGCAATCTGGTAATTGCAGTGCACTTGAAAGCATATATGCTCTCACCCTGTTTCGATAATCATGATCGCTAGGCACCACGTGCTTAAATAACCATGGTACCTCCGCACATGAACCGCCCATACCCCATTCCAATGCTTGGGCCTCAAGGTGAAAAAGCAAGGATGCTGCAAGACCTGCTGTTACTAGCAAAGCATATCCAATAAGTAGGTTAATATCTGAAAACATGCTAGACAACGGTGATCCGAATGCGGTCATGCCAACCACGCCAACCAATGCTAATGCAGGTATAAATACCCAAGGCAGGAAAACCACGCTCAATGCTCGGTACAACTGCCACCTCAATCTAAATGAGGACGGCATTGGTGGCACAACAACAACCTTCGTAAGATCCAGTGGCAACACTCTGTCTAACGCCTGCGCAATACGCTTGCGACCTGCAGAGATTAGGGGTAAGTACAAGAGAAATCCAGGAGAATATAAGAAGTACAATGAACCTTTGGATTTATTGCGTGTGTAATATCCGTGCAATCGCACAGTTTCAAGCATGATAGTGCGCCGAGAGAAGAGGTACCGGCACTCAAGCGTGTCGTTGGCAAGATCGATATTCATCGGCTGAGTTATCGCTATTACACCGCAAAGCGATAACAACATCAATGCCCAAATAGCT
>JAJZFK010000540.1 GCA_021805405.1 bacterium | reverse complement strand
AGGGCTATGTTTATCGTACAGCCAAGGATTCTGACGAGCAGGAGGAGGCTGTGACTGCAGCGATAAGCTATGCCGGGTAGAATTATAATCAATGGCTGCTTTCTTTCCCACGAACCTACGGGAATACAGCGGTACAGTTGGGAGATATCCCGCCGACTTATTAGCGGCGCGAACAATGCGCATTTGCTAATTCCTGGTGGACTACGGATAGCTGCCGGGTACGATTTCACTTCATTGCCTGAGCCTGAAATTGTTGGTGGGGGCAATATCAGGCTATGGGAACAGTTGACTCTTCCACGCCTTGTGAAAGCTGGCGACTCGCTTTGGACGCCTGCTGGCCTGGGGCCACTGAACGCACCAAGGCACCTGCTCACCGTTCACGACCTATCGGTACTGGAACACCCAGAGTGGTTTTCCAGACGATATGCCCTGTTTTACAGGGCCTTACAGCCCATTGCCATCCAACGCGCAAGCGCACTATCCGCAGTTTCGCACTTTACCAAGGGGAGAATCCAGAAGCTGTTGCACATCTCCCCGCAGCGCATATCGGTAGTGGGAAATGCGGTTGGTGGTGAGATGCGCTCGCAAACCCAGCAAGAGGATGCCCATATTCGTGCAGAAATGGGAATTCCGGGTAAATATATCCTCGCAGTGGGAAGCGTAGAACCACGTAAAAACCTTCCGCGCCTGGTCGCTGCATTTCAGCAGGTTGCTAAAAGCAATCCTGACCTGTTTCTTGTCGTAGTTGGATCTCATAGAGCCATCTATGGGAGTGTAGATTTATTACCGGGGGCCGCAAACCGCGTGATGATGACAGGTTACGTGCTCAACGAGCAGCTTGGCGCGCTGTATAGAGGGGCTACTATCTTTGCGTACCCATCGATTTATGAAGGATTTGGTATACCGCCTCTTGAGGCTATGGCGTGTGGTGTACCAGTGCTTACCAGCAACGTGACTGCACTACCCGAGGTCGTCGCAGATGCTGCGGTTACAGTCGATCCGTTGGATGTCGACGCTATTGCAGCTAACCTTAACGAACTGCTCCTTAACAGTGAATTACGGCAGGCATGCATATCGCGTGGGCTTAAGCGCGCTGCCAGCTTTACCTGGGATGACTCGGCTTCGGCTATTCTGGAAGTGCTTCTAGGCTTACAGGAATTAGAGGTCTCGAAATGAGATTTGTGCAGGCAAACAAAGCCTATCTGCCCCATATAGGTGGAGTTGAAACCATAGTGCGGCAGCTAGGTGAGGGCATGGCGAAGCGTCCCGAAACAACCAGTAAAGTAGTTGCGTGTAGCGATGACTCCAGAACTTCGCATAGTTGCATGGAGGGTGTGGACGTAACTCTGGCAGGCACTGTTGCCCGCATTAAATCGTTGCCAATAAGTCCTTCGTATACGCGATGCCTGTTGAAGCACGAAGGGGACGTGTTACTAGCGCATGAGCCATTTCTGCTCACAGGGGTAGTCTATGCTACGCGGCGTACCCGTGCGCGCCGTCGGTTTAAAAACCTTGTAGTTTGGTGGCACAGCGATATCGTGCGGCAAAGTGCCATGCGAACTGCCTTTGTTCCGTTACAGCGGGCTTTACTCGATGAGGCAGCGGCCGTAGTGGTTGCCACCCCTCTGCACATCGAGTCGTCCATCTATTTGCCGGAATTTCGAAGCAAGTGCCACGTTATACCCTTTGGAATAGATCCCGTGCGGTTTCAGATTACAGAAGATATATCGCAGCGTGTTGCCAGGATTCACGAGACATACCCGGGACCACTTGTACTCTTTTCTGGCCGCCTGGTCTATTATAAGGGGGCGGAGTATCTTGTTAGAGCGATGGCGAACCTTCCTAGTGCCCAGCTGGTAATGATTGGCAAAGGTCCGTTGCGCGACGATCTTGAACTTCTGGCAAGTAAAGGACCCGGCAACGTTCATTTCCTAAATCATCTATCCGACGCAGACCTAGTGGCGTTTTACCACGCGGCGGACATATTTGTGCTACCGTCGGTTGAAAACAGCGAGGCATTTGGCATCGTTCAATTAGAGGCGATGGTATGTGGAAAACCGGTTATAACCTGCAACCTGCCCACAGGTGTTAACTATGTAAACCAGGATGGCAAAACCGGCCTTGTGGTGCCAAAACGCGATCCTGAGGCTCTTGAACATGCAATACGAACGCTCTTAGAGAATTCGGAACTTCGTCGGGGGCTGGGCGACTACGCTAGAGCACGGGTGTTAAGAGAATTTTCGGAAACCACCATGGTGAATGCGTTGGCGCATCTATGTGAGGATCTGACCCGTCGCTAATCTTGGAAAATTCTAATGGTTTCGGCAGTTTTTGCGCGGTCACAATGGTACTTTGGCAACGTGATTAAACTACGTGACGCGTCACCAATTCACAACTCATTGGAGGAGATTAGTGAAATGGTAAACATGAAAAGAATTACGGCCGCGGGTACGGCTCTTACCATAATAGCGGGTTCGGTCGCTCTACCAGTAAATGCATTAGCCAGTGAAAATGGAAGGCGAAACACAACCATCATATTAGGCTCTGCCGCACTCGCGCTGCTTCTGGCAAAGCGTGATAAGACAGCGGGCATCATTACCGCTCTTGGTGCAGCATATGCCTATAAACGCTGGAATGACGATATTGCTGCGCGCCATCGCGCAGAGCAGCAGTATGGATATGATGCAGGATACAGATATCGCCAGCAAGAAGCGTACCGGCAGCACGAGGCATGGTTGCAGCGTGAGCGGTGGCAGCAACATCAGGAGTGGCTCCGTCGCCGCGAGGAATTGCAGCGCGAACAATGGCAACGGCACCAGGATTTTCTTAACCGACAGCGGGAAGAGCAGAGGCAACGTAACGGCTGGCAACGTGACGGCAATGACCGCTATCGTGTGAGACAGGACGGAAACCAGGGACGTGACCACGGCGACAACTGGAACAACGGTAATGATCGACGAGGCGACCATTAGTTAGTCGCTCAACCTTCGAGGGGTGAGTTGTTCACCGTAAAGTTGAACGAGTCGCCCCTCGATAATCTACATACTGTATTAAACTTGCTTAAATTTAGACAATTTGGAGAACGTTAGCTTCGCGCTGTGCCAATTGAGTTCAATTAACTAATTATCGAGCTACTGGCCAATCGGAAGTCGGGTCATCACGGTCGTGATTCACAACAGAAACCACAACGGCTTCAGCGGGTATTACTGCAAGTGCTTTGTTAGCCTTTTTGGTGACACGCTTAGTAAGTCCAAGTATGACCACCCAGGCTGTCTTGAAAAGCACCGCGATATCCTGGCTCGCAGAGCGATTTACTACGTAGTCGTAATCCATCCGGCATTTGTGCGGGAGCAACTCAGATATATAAAATGCCTCACGGTCCGCCCTGTCCTGCAACAGCGTTTCCTCATCACGGTAGTGCAGTTGCGTCGGCCCGGTGACTCCGGGCCGAACAGAAAGTACTGTGTCGCGAAGGTCAGGCGGGAAATTCTCTACAAATCTAGGAACTTGGGGTCGTGGGCCAACCAAACTCATTTCGCCACGAATGACGTTAATGAGCTGTGGAATTTCATCGATTTTATTGTTTCTCAAGAATCTACCAACACGCGTTATTCGATTGTCATCCGCAGCAGTACATAGTGGCCCGTTCCTGTCGGCATCGGAGACCATAGTACGAAACTTGAATACATTGAAGTAACGCCCATGTAAACCAACTCGCCGCTGTACATAGAACACTCGCCCAGACGATGTTAATTTAACCACCACTGCTACAGCTAAAAGGGGGGCCGAAAGCACGGTGAGCAATATACCGCTAGCGACAAAATCAAAGACGCGCTTTGAAATTTCGAACAGAGAAGGGGGATGAGATTTAACAGGTAGTTTAACGGTATCCTGAGCCATTGCTTCAAACCTTTCACGCCGCACTTGACCATAATACTATAATAAGTATTGGTTAATTACCTGGAAACTTTGAACAACACCTTCCGGTTGAATTATAGCCCGAACGAACCCTCCACGTCAATAGTACCAGGTTCAACCGGCGACGAGGTAGTTCGTTTCGCGGGTATAATTTGCAGGTAGACAGCTAGTAACAATTACGGTAGCTTAAACACATAGTGACACATATTTCACTAATTGTTACTAGTGACGTTTATGACAAATATTGGAGATACTCAAATTGGCAGATCAGAGTGAACCGCTGCAGCCACAGCCCTTGGACGAATGGCTCTTGAAACTACTAGCATGCCCTGCTTGTCCACAGCACTATCCACTGGCGTTCGATGTCGACAAGTCTGTCCTGTTATGTCACTGCGGCCGATATGCGTTTCCCGTTGGTACCGACGGCATTCCTAACCTGCTCGTTACCGATGACAAAATTGTTAATCCGGATGCTGATCCATCCTCATGCTCGCCGCCGACAGGTGCAAACTAACATGACGATGCGCATTTCTGTTATTCACGGCCCTAACCTAAACTTACTTGGTACCAGGCAGCCCGAATTTTACGGCAGCGAGGCATTGGATGATGTAAACCGACGTATCAAGCGCCGCGCGGAGGAGCTTGGCCTGGACGTGCGCATTTTATGGTCTAACCATGAAGGTGAAATCATAGACGCCATTCACGATGCCCGCGAATGGGCGGACGCCATTATCATTAACCCGGGTGCTCTTACCCACTACAGTTACTCGGTACGCGATGCGCTCACCGCAGTGCGGCTCCCGGCAATAGAGGTGCATCTTAGCAACGTTCACGCGCGCGAGGAATTCAGGCGTCATTCTGTCATCTCTCCAGTTGTAATAGGGCAAATCGTTGGACTGGGTTCCCTTGGGTACCTATTGGCCCTGGAGGCAATCCAGCAAATCGTAGATGCAAGTCATACCTAAAGTAGCAATCGTCCTGCTGGTCGTTGGTTGTGCTGCTGCCGCCCAGCCACCACCATTAACGGTTGCAACCGGTAATCACGGTCAGCTTCCAGAAATGGTTGCATCTGTGGGATACCGTGATTGGGAGGGCCTACCAGAATTTAGCGTGTTTGCAAACGGTTCGACAATTATAAATGCAACACTGGATCCGGCACTAACCAGCACTGTCATTAAGCCGTCGGCAGCGAAGTCCCTCAAGATTACCGAACTACCTACACCTGTCGCATTTACGTTTCTAGGATCAAGTTATACCGCGCCGCATTCGGTAACGGTCAATCTAGCTTTCAGTAATAGCAATGCGGTACCCGTGAGTGCAGGTTTGTTAAACCTTATGGCCAGTCTTTCACCAGAACGTGCTCATAGACCAGATGCACCTGCTGTGTGGCTAGGTTATTCGTTCTTAAAGCAGTTCCAGGTACGAGTCAATCCTGGTTCCCACATAATCGAGTTTTTACCTGGATCGCTGAAGCTAAAACTGGACCATGGCGCTTTGGTTGTGAAATTTGTGGCGAATACGCCAGTTCCAACAGTGAAAGTAGCGGTGCCAGGATCTCCCCCATTCAACGCGGTTATCTCGCTAACCTCGCCAGTTACCGTGCTACCAGCAACCGTCATCGCGCGGCTCGCAGGTGATGTTCCCGTTAAAATTCCGGTGCGCCTCCCTAATGGTTCAGTTACTCACGTGGAAGGCGTTAAGGTGGCTTGGTTAGCGGTGGATCGCGCGAAGGTGAATGACATGCAAGTGCTTGGTGCAGATGCCGCCAGTGCTGGTGTGGCTGGCCCCACTGCGTTGCTTGGCATGGATTTTCTGCAGCACTTTAAGTTCACCATGGATTTCGTTGGAGGAAGGTTAGTGCTGGAGCCTCTTGCGCCACCTGCTATGCCACTTGCGGTAAAGCCAGTATCGCCCAACGCCCATGATGGCTTTAATCCTCGCTAAGTGATGAAGCCGTTGTCACCAGGACAGTATTGCCATCTGCCAATAACAGAGACAACTCACCGTGCGGGCCCAGGCCATTGGCGATGCCCTTCATATTGCCTTGCTTGGTTAATGCTGTGTATGATCGGCCTGTAGTGACATCCCAGCGACGCCACGACCGCAACACGGACTCGTCGCCATAGAGATTGAACTGCCTTGCAAGTCGGTTAAACGAGCGTGCAAACCACAATACCTGGTCCGAAGCAGGGGTGTGCAGAAAGTGCTCGCTTAGCAGGCATGTTGAACGTTCTGCAACTGCGCTATTGAGCGGGGGCGACGTGAGGTTTATTCCAATACCAATGGCGGCAAAACAGTTGCCATCGTTACGGATATGCAATTCCGTCAGCAGTCCACCAACCTTGCGATCGTTTATTACAACGTCATTCGGCCATTTAACGCCAAGATGTTTTAGTGCCTCGTGTGAGCCTCCGCGTTGCAAATGTACTTCGCAAATGCTGTCGACAGCCGCTGCGCCTGCCAGTAATCCCACCATAGATGCTGTTCGCTTATTCAACTGCGGCCACGTTATTAGCACTGTTGCGTAAAGGTTGCCGGTACCTTGTGATTCCCAGGTGCGCCCACGTTGACCTCGTCCTGCGAGTTGCTCACCGGCAAGTATAATCGCCTTAACTGCGCCGGGTGATTCCAGTTTAACACTCGAGTCCAACAATTCCCGTGCACAATCCATCGTCGAATGAACTACCCGATAGGTGAGGAGAATCACTGTTCCATCTCTATATCCAGCCCAATATCCAGGGAGACTGCGGAATGAGTAAGGGCACCCACGGAGATTATGTCTACGCCAGTACTCGCGATCTCAGCAACTGTATTCAGCGACACTCCGCCACTTGCCTCAACGATTGCACGCTTTGCGATGCGCTGAACAGCCTGCTTCAATGTGGAAGGCGGCATATTATCCAGTAGAATAATATCCGCACCAGCCGTCAGCGCCTCGTCGACCTGCTGAATCGTATCACATTCCACCGTAATCGTCATGGTGTGGGGTGCCCCACAACGCGCGAGAGCCACTGCAGCCGTTATAGAACCACATGCAGCTATATGGTTATCTTTAATGAGCACTGCGTCGTAGAGGCCGCACCTGTGGTTGTGGCCACCCCCACATCGCACCGCATACTTTTCAAGTGCTCGAAGACCCGGCGTGGTCTTGCGCGTATCCACAATCCGGGCCGTTGTACCCTCGGTTAGGATTACGAACTTTCGGGTTAGGCTGGCGATACCACATAGACGCTGCACGAAGTTAAGTGCTACGCGTTCGCCGGTAAGAATGACAGATGCGTCACCTTGAATGGTACACATCACAGTACCGGCTGAAACTTCGCCTCCATCTTCACAGTGCGCGAAGACAGTAACGTCGGGTGCAAGTTGCCGATATACCTCTTCAACAAGCGGCATGCCAGCAACGATCCCGACAGACCTGGAAACCATAGCCGCGGAAACCACACGCTTTGCAGGGATGGTTAACGCAGTGGTTATATCACCTGTCCCTATATCCTCTAACAACGCAGATTTAACGATGTGTTGAAGATACTCGTTGGAAAGCATGAGCGGGACAGCTGGGCTCAAATAGCTGCCTCCGACGATCGTAGCCGGCCAATAATAACTTCGCACGGTGCCCGGTGCAGTAAGGAGTCTACAAGTTTATCGAACCGGTCGTGGCCCTCATGTTCTACCGCGTGGTGAGAGGCGCCGAGCAGCACAAGGTCGGCGTTATGGCTTCTAATACTCACGAGAATACCGTCTACTGCATCGCGTACTCGCTCAATATGTTCTGTAGCGGAACAGCTATGGTTAGCGACAAATTGGCGGGCAACCTGCATTGTCTGCTCGGCTGCCTGTTCCTGTGCGGGCAGTGGGGCATTAAGCGGCAAATCGCGCGTTACTTCCAGGAGGTAGACCAGCCTTAAATCTGCGTTAGCCATATTCGAGTATCGCGCTGCAAGGTCTGCACCATATGTCAGATCAACTTCCGCCATTAAAGGCACAACTACTACGCGTGATTTGGCACCCGTTGCCTGTGCAGAGGAGAGTTGATTTGTGGTCCTTCTGTGCATTTTTAACGATGCGCGTGCCGCATCTACAGATTCTGCAATGGGGAGCTGAGAGCGTACCCCGGGCACCGATTTAAGAACCTGCATCACGTTTGCCGGCAGATTGGCAACTATGATCCTAGTATGAGCTGCATCAATGTCTTTCATTGCATCGAGGAAAGTTTTTGCGCCAGACTCCGACACCTCCTGTAGTCCGCTGCAGTCAACAATAATCCCTTCCGGGAAGTCTCGAAGCAGCATTCCTGCGGCAGCGCGAATTGTGAGCCACTGGTTCTTATGCAGCATGCCGGATAGCAGTACTAAGTCTCTACGCGTTTCAATGATCATGTGACGCTCCATGGTTAGGGCCATGCGCCGACGCCGATAGGGTTGGCTCCTCCTCCGTTAGCGAATCGGATGGAGGTGGATCTAAACTGGTTTGTAGATAGTATCGCACATTTGCAACAACCACGTCGCGTCGGCTAAGCAGTGCGAGCTTTACCCTCGCAGCACTCTGGCCATGAAGCAGTGCGTGCCACGGTTTAGTTGGCACATATTCTGGTATCACAATGGTAACTGTGTGACCGTGTCGCTCAATCCGTACTGAATCGAGGTAGGCCATCAGTGGTCCAATGAGCGTTCGGTAAGGAGAGTTCAGGATAACCAGCGGTACATCATCTGCCCAGTGTTCCCACCGCTCACGTAACATCGGTGTCTTTTCCGGATCGGTGCAAACATGAACGGCGCGGCAGTCAGGAGAGAGTGTCCGTGCATATTCCAGGGCGGGCATAACGCCTCTGTGCAGCGCCGGTACCAAAACCAGTACGGTATTGGTCGTGGTCTCTTGCGATGGAACGTAGTTCGCCATGCGCAACTGGTTGGCTACATCCAGATAGTGGTGATTGATCTTCTTGAACATGAAGACCAGTAAGACTATTAGGACAATGACGATGGAGTCCTCGGGAAACTTCTCATAGGCGATATCGCTTAGAACTATGAATGTAGCCACAGTACCAATTCCGTTAATGGCGGCTCGAATACGCCAGCCAGCACCTCGAATACGATACCAGTGCACTACCATACCGGCTTGAGAAAGCGTAAAGGCAGTGAACACACCAATAGCGTACAAGGGAATCAACTGATCAACGTCGCCGTTCTTAACGTAAAGGAGGAGGATAGCGGAGATGCCGAGTATGAGGATACCGTTGTTAAAAACTAGCTTGTCACCAAGATTAGACATCTGCTTTGGCATGAAGCGGTCGCGCGCAAGAATGGAGGAAAGGCGCGGAAAGTCAGCAAAACTCGTATTAGCAGCCAGTACCAGGATGGCCGCGGTAAAGAATTGAGTAAGGTAATACCCTATGGCAGTGGTACCAGTTTTGCCGAAAACCGCACCAGATATCTGATCAATAACAGCAGGAGTTTGCGCCGCCCCATCGTAAACCACATGGAATTTCATAGCAAGAGCGGATACACCCAGGAAAACGGTACCAAGGATGATACCCATCATGATTAACGTCATTGCAGCGTTATGAGACTTAGGTTCTTTAAACGCTGGAATACCGTTACTAACGGCTTCGGTGCCGGTCATTGCCGAGCAGCCATTGGCAAATGCGCTTAATAATATGGCAATCCCAAAGGTTTTTGCGGCAGGTTCCACCGTCCATGTCTGCACTACATACTGTGTATGCTCGTGCCAGTGAAACCCAGGGAACAGCGGTGCGAGAAAGCCAACGGCAATCATAACGTAGCACATTACTACGAAGCCATATGTAAAGATTGCGAAGAGGCTACCAGATTCCTTCAGGCCCCGTAGGTTAGCCAGCATCAACATGAGAGTAAAGAATATGCACCACCCTACCAACAGACGCGGTTCAAAGAAACGTGGACCAATTACAGGAAGGTTTTTAAGGTTTTGCACCCCCGAAGCGATTGAAACCGCGACTGTAAGTATATAGTCGATGAGCAGTGCTGCCGCTGCAATAAGCCCAGGATACGTACCGAGGTTGTCTTTGGATACGATATACGATCCACCACCGTTAGGGTATCCGTGAATAGTCTGCCAGTACGAGAAGACAACAATAGCCAGCAGCGCCACAATTAGGCCGGTTAACAACATTGTGAAATGCTGGTAGGGTAGCCTGTTCTTAATTTCCCACAGTCCCGCTCCTCCAATAGTTGACATACCAAGGAACAGGATAATCTCCTGTGTGGCATAGGCAACGGAGGAAATGGCGTCCGACGCAAAAACCGGAAGCGCGAGGAACTTAGAGAGCAGGGTATGCTCCATCTTCTCGCTAGAGAGTGGCTGCCCAATAATGCATGTGCGCAACCAGGTAATAAACTTGCGAAACACTCTGCCGTCCTCGGCCTTAACAGGCGCGAGCGGCATCCTGGACTTACGATCGGGTGGCGGAGTTTGATCCATTATAATTGCACTCCAGATAATATATCCGGCCGGCAGATTAGGGTGCAAGAATAATCTGACCGGCCGATGAAAAGTATACCACGCACAAGATGGCTTATTATTGCGCAAATTGGCAAGAAAAGCGTACTGTAACGTGGTTTGCCTAATAAATTATCGTGGGTGTCATTCCTGACACGAAGTGAAGGTAAATGAATACAACCCGAATCCTGGAGCTTGGGGTATTAATGCAAGGACGTGCGAGCCGTATGTGCGAAGGTGCGTGAGCGTATACATTCGCGGTGAATCTACAAGTATGTAGCTTTGGCCGGCTGGCGTGTAGCGAATGTCAGTGCCCTTGTCGCCTGGAGGAATAGGCTTGCCATCCTGCATAATATCTACGCGCAGTGGCTGCCCAAGTTCTGGCTTAATGACAGCATTGGCCGTAAGTGCGTGATATCTCAAGAATATAACGTTTGGCTGCCCAGGAACTCGGGTGCCCTCCTGGAGCGATTCCGCCTGCTCGACCCAGTTACCAACTGGATAAACGATACCGTCCTGCAGTGAGCCTGTAGGAGCCGGAACCTGAATGTGGGTACCAGGAGCCCAGTTAGTTACACCCGATATTACGCCTTCCTGAAAGCCGCGACCGCCGCAGTATGTTTCAGCAGTCATCGGGTAGCATACTGAGCCCGCTTTATCCGCACTATGCACGGGAGCCATAATGGGTGGAAACGTGAGGCCCGGGTGAGCCTGTTTCAGCAGCTCCTGAATCGTACTCTCCGTACGGCCATACCCACCTTCGCCTTCGTGATCTTCAACTACCTGGCCGTTCGCGTCAATGAGATAGTCCCGTGGCCATACACCTTCAGCCCCCTGCCAGGCCTGCCAGTTAAGATAGTTGCTATCTACAAGCACGGGCCAGGTAATACCAAGGCGCGGAAGTGCGGCGAGAACGTTGGCCCGTTTGTGTGCGAACTTGAATTCAGGTGTATGGATACCAACGATTACTAGGCCATCCTTAGCGTATCTCTTGTTCCACTCCTGCAGGTAAGGCAGAGTTCTCAAACAGTTAACGCAGGTATATTCCCAAAAGTCGACCAGCACAACTTTATGTTCATGGGTAAGTTGCGTCATGCTTAGAGCTTTGCCGTTAGTATTGAGCCAATCCTGGGCGGTGCCGTAGAACCTGGGTGCAGGAACCGGATAGTTGTTGGACGCCAACGCTGCAGGTGCATTATCTAATGGTGAAATTGCCGAAGCCTTAGGTGCATTTGTAAACGAGAGTATTGCGAAGGCGGCTGCACCCGCAAACCCAATTATTATAAGCAGACGTGAACGCATTGTATAAGTCTCCCTACATAGTAATACAGAACCATATACGGATGACTGGTGGCAAATATTGGCAATTGACTGCGCCTAAAGAGATTTACGTGTGCATTACAATGTGTCATTATGAAATGAGTTCGCCACGTTATTGAGATGTACCTGATTTAAAGGAGTAAGATTACCATGAAGAGCAAACGTCTGGGTCGTACCGGGTTGCGTGTCAGCGAGGTCTGCCTAGGTACGATGACGTTCGGGCGCCAGGCAGATGAGGTAACCTCGTTCAAAATAATGGATACTGCAGCGGAAGGCGGGGTTAACTTTTTCGACACTGCCGATGTATACCCCATTCCGGTAACGGAGGAGACCAAGGGCCGTACAGAAGAGATTGTTGGGAAATGGCTGAAGGGTAAAAGAGACAAGTTCATTCTCGCCACTAAGTGCCGTGCGCAGATGGGACCGCTTCCCTGGAATCAGGGTCTTTCGCGCAAGCATATCCTGCAGGCAGTGGAAGATAGCCTTCGGCGACTTCAAACTGATTACATCGACCTGTATCAGACACATTCACCCGACGCAGAAACTCCTATTGATGAGACGCTGCATGCTCTTGACAGCCTTGTGACTAGTGGCAAGGTTAGGTACATTGGGTGCTCCAATTACGGGGCATGGCGTCTTGCCGAGGCGCTATGGACGAGCGACAAACTTGGCCTTGCGCGATATGACTGCGTACAACCTAGGTACAACTTGCTTTTTCGGCAGATTGAGGACGAACTTCTCACTGTATGCAGCGAGCAGGGCGTGGGTGTAATTGCATACAATCCACTTGCTGGCGGCTTTCTCACTGGCAAATTTAAACAGGATGCCCCACCTGAACCAGGGTCGCGGTTTGATCTAATGAAGGAGGGACAGAGCCTATACCACGAGCGCTACTGGAAAGCTGCACAGTTTAGCACCGTAGAGAATCTGGCTAACTATTTTGAAAGTCGCAAAATACCTCTCGCCCAGGCTGCCATTGCATGGGTGCTCAGCAATCCAGTCATTACATCCGCTATTGTTGGCGCAAGCAAGCCGGAACAACTGGTAGGCACTTTGCCGTCCGTTGATTTAACGCTAAGCGATGAGGATAGGGAAGTGTGCAATGCTGCGTGGTTTAACATTCCGCGGCCCATGGATCCCACAGTAGCTCTACGCTAACGCTATCAGGATGTGAACGCCACCTTCAGTGTAATTCTCTACCTGGAGGTGGCCCCGCTGGTGGCTCCAACGCCTTAGTCGCTCTGCCCAAGCAGCGCTGCCTGCGTTTCATTCCACAGTCGTTCTACTACGTCAGCAGCACTGATGATACTCTGGATGCCGCCCACTCCTTGCCCGGCATAGCAGCACATGGCTTCTATATTGCCGTGCATACCCACCATGGGGGCAGTATCCTCATACCTTAAAATCCCTGCGCCTGCCTGTGTAGTGGCAATTACATCGCTGTTACCGGGGCGGGCGGCGCCAGTGGTGTAGCCAGATGCTTCCCAGTTTTTAAACGTGCTGTTTCGCAGTACGCGGTGTGGCGCCTGCGGCCAGCCCACGTCAAAGCAACCGGTAAGAACGGTGTCAGCAGCATTGGCACTTACCAGCAGATCCCTATATTCGGCATGTGCTCTACTTTCCAGTGTAGCGACGAAGCGAGTGCCCATCATTACGCCCAGCGCTCCCGTGCGTAGGATGGTCGCTACCTGGCTGCCCATAGCAATGCCGCCCGCGGCAACCACAGGTACTGTGCCAGCAACCTCGAGCACATCTGGAAGTAGGACATTTAGGGGCGTCGTAGACTGCACGTGGCCGCCCGCCTCCAATCCCTGGGCAATGAGAAAGTCTGCCCCATCCTGGACCGCGATCGAAGCGCCCTGGCTAGAACCCACTGCGACTCCCACTAACGCGCCAGCCTTATGAACCGTGTCAATTAGCCTGCCTGGTTGGCCCCATGAGAAAGACACAATTGGAGCACCGGCGTCGAGCACGCTTTGCAGCGCTATGGGTTCAAATGCCAACGCAAAATTTACAAGAAAAGGCTCTGTAGTGCGCGAGCACACTTCGCGCACTGCCTCCGCGGCTGTTGCCGGTGGAGTCCAGGTAAGACCCATAGCGCCCATTCCCCCAACAGTGCTCACTGCCGTACAAAGTTCTGGGCCAGCGATTGACCCCGTGGGTGCCTGCCATATGGGGATTGGCCGAATTAACGCAGGGTGCATTACAGGTAAACCCTAAGCAGCGTAACAAAAAAGCGCCTCACTGCAGCGGCGAAGGATTTAACGGTTTTTTGACCGGACCGCTGGAAGTGTTTGTGAGTAGCAATTAACCGATCCGCAGGTAGGGTAGGAGAAACCAGTTCGTCAAACTGATCCTCCAGCGCGCGAGTATTCAACGGGTGAACGGTGATAAAGTTTTGAGGACCAACGAGACATAGTTTCAAAACCATATGATTACAGGCCCTTATTCGATCTGTAAATCGCGCTCGCTCATTAGAGCGCCAAGCGTAGTATTGCTCCTCTAGTGAGAGCGAAGTGCACATACACCTGCCACTGAATGCCAGCGATGCATTAGCAACATTGTGGGGCATGGCACATACAGCCTGCTGCTCGATGATAATGTCGCGCTGCAACTGTGCCCATTCAGGTAACATGCCTGCATTTTTAAGAATATGACTAGCTGTGCGCTGCGATGGTGGAACAAGTGCGTTATCTGTAAGATTTAACGGTTTGCCCATTCCGGGAAGATTCTCGAACTTTCCTTCGTCATGGGCCTCTCTAATGCGGTTTTCAGCAATACGGATAATACCGTCGATGTTAAGCATGAAAGTAAAGCCCTCGCAGACGGTGGTACCAGTTCTTTAGCCTCGCCACACCCTTCCAAAGTAGGGTTCCGTGGCTGACTACAGACCCTATTCTACAATCCGTGCTCCAAATTGAATTGCACCTGGTGAACTTCCCGTAAATACGCGTGGTGTTCGGCCGGTTTCTTTCTCATACGATCTGCAAATACTAAGAATTGCTTCATCTGCCGGCGGAAAGTTTGAGCGCGTGAGGATTGCAACAGTTCCACCAGAGCCACCGCCCGTAATCCGGGCGCCATATAGCCCAGCAGATTTGCCATGTTTTTCTGCGAGTTTAACTAACAAATCGGTCTCTGGGGATCCCAGATTAAGGCGTTGCGAATACGACTCATGTGATTTCAGCATGAGTGCTCCGGCCTCTCCCAGCAGGTACTCGTCTGGCCGTACATCCAGATCACCGGCATGGTTCTCCTCGTGGTGCATAGCCGCCAGGTGCATTAAAGCGATGAATGAGCGCGCTCGTTCATTATCCAGGATTGGATGTTCGGCACAGGCTCGCGGGTGATAGGTTTCGTCAGGATCCACACGCGTAACGGTGTCGGGTAGTAAGCCGTACTCATCCTGATATTGGCGACCCGTGAGAGTCTCTGGAATGAGCTCCCGGTATGCCTTGAATTCGTCTGCGCTCATACGGCACAGGTAGTTGTCAAGAAGTTGGCCGCCGCTCTCAAGTTGTATTATCTTCAAACCCATAAATGCGCCGACTCGCGCCCGCGTGTAGTGGCCGCCGCCCACTGCGTGCTTTACCCTGGAGTCAATTCCTATAAATCTCCATCCAGGCGGGGCAGGCTGGTTACCCATGAGATCATGCGGCTGGCATCGCATTGTAAGCAGTGTGTTCTCTCGGCCTAGAGCTGATGTTACCTGATCCATGATGCCACACGGCGCACCAACCACCTGGTTTTCTACGCGCTGGCACCATGCTGCTAAAGTAAGGTCGCTAGGTTTTATTCCTGCCGCTTCGCTGAGGGCGTGCATAGTGGCCACCTCGATAGCAGCCGACGATGAGATACCTGCACCGGACGGAACTGAGCTTGATATGAGTATGTTCGCTCCAAGTTTTCCTATAAGGTCATCGGCTTTGCCCTGGTTCATTTTGGTGTAGGCATTCAGCATGATGTAGAAGCAACCCAGCACATACGAGGCCCACCGGTGCTCTGGAATCCGCTGCAGAGCCGCGCGAACGTCCTCTAGCGATCGTGGATACAGATCCGGCGTCACCATATCACTCACATGAAAATGCGCCTCGGGTAACGCAAGCTCCATTTCATGGGTTTCACTTCTAATTATGAATTCGCCATCGGTACGCCATTGCCATGCCGCAAATGCTGCACATGCAAGGGGCATCTCCAAAACGATGCTGCCTGAATAGTCTGCCACGCCGCCCATTACATCTAGCCGGCCCGGCGCGCGAGCACCAAAGATGGGTGCCTGTGGCGAAAAGAAATCTGGCTGCCTCGCTTTAACATGGCTTACAAATTGCAGCCACTGAACCTCGGCAGATGCAGGTTGAAAAAAACCAAAGTTTCCATCGGTCATCAGGTAATTGTCTCCTATTCGTATTCTATCCTGCGGTTGTATAGCTTGTCAATTGATTTAGGACGAAGGGTTTAATAATAATATTAACAAAATCTTGTTGACGCTATTTTACGAGAGATCTTACAGAGCTGTAATACCATTTCTGGTAATATAGTCTGCATACCCGGTAATGCATATTACATTGTTTCACAATAATCAGAACCATAAACCACCGTAAAACCAGCTATTCGCTTTACCCACTGCCGTAAGGTACAATACCGCATTCGGAGAATAGTCCAGGTGCTGGCTGGCCGAAGTCGTGTCGTTTTGCCAGATAGGCTTAACCTCGTTCAGAGTATTTAAGCGTTTTGATGAGAATTTGAACAATTTGCCGAGACGGTCGTCTATTCTGAGGCGGCATTGTTTGCCTGGCATAGCGGTTCAACCCGCGTTGCAGTCAATCTCAGCATCGGTGTCGTTTGAAGATTGGTTCCGGAAGGTCAATAATTGGTGTCTAACCGTGTTATGTTTGTGGATCACACCTCTATGTTGGGAGGTGGTGAAATTGCCCTGTTTAACCTTGCAACAGGGCTAAAGTGTGCGGGGATGGAACCGGTGGTTGTCCTATTTGAGACGGGTAAATTATGGGATAAGCTACAGGCGAGTGGCATTGAAGTACATTTGTTTCCAGTACAACCTTCAGTGAAGAGTGCACACAAAGATAGTCTAGGGCTCAAATCGCTACTAAAGATAAGAGTTATATGCTCTGCTATAGCATCGGTAATGCGACTGGCAAAATTAATCCGCCATATTAACCCTGAGATTGTGCATTGCAACAACCTTAAATCAAACCTAATAGGTGGCTTTGCCGGTCGACTTGCTGGCAAAAAGGTGATATGGCACATCCGGGACCGGTTTGAAAATGACTACCTGCCACGGTCTGTTGTGAAGGCGCTTCGATTGCTTGCGCGTTACGTTCCCCATGGTGTTGTTGCAAACTCACAAAGCACATTGGACACTGTGTGGCTTCCTCAAAACAAGGCGCAGTGGGTGATATACAGCGGGATACAATTGCCCATTGAGCGACCAGATAAAACGTTTGCAAATCCAGTGCGTATAGGTCTTGTAGGCAGGATAGCTCCCTGGAAAGGACAGCACATTTTTTTGGAGGCGGCGTCCATAGTTGTGCAAAGATACCCGACGGTAGAGTTCGTCGTCATAGGTGCTGCGCTCTTTGGAGAAGACGAGTATGCAAACAGTGTAAAGGCTCGATCTACACAACCCGATCTTGTTGGGAAAGTTGTGTGGGAGGGCTTCCGTGATGATGTAATTGACGCGATTGACACACTGGATATTGTCGTACATGCGAGTGTTACCGCAGAGCCATTTGGACAAGTTGTTGTGGAAGGCATGGCAATGAAAAAGCCCGTTATTGCCACTGCAGGTGGAGGAGTGCTAGAAATCATTGAGGACCAGATCAACGGTGTGCTTGTGCCAATGAATGATAGCAGTGCAATGGCCGATGCAATTTGCACCGTACTGGCCGATCCCGGTGGAAGTGCGCAGATGGGCAAAAAGGCACGGCAGCGCGTAATTGACCGCTTTACTACAGAGATAAGTGTCAAAAAGGCTATTGAGGTCTACAAGGTTTTGTTGGGTTCACCGCAATAGAGAGAAGTTTTATTTTTGCCGTGAAAGGTTCGGCTACTGCGACATAATGATAGTCTGTTTATTAGTGTGTGTATTATTTCGTTGTATAGTGTGATTCTTTATGAACGGTCATGTTGAAATGGTTCATGATGCGGCCGTGGAACCTGTAAGGTTTCTGAAAAGTAGCCAATAATCATTAGAAAGTATATCATTGGGAACAAATTCGCAGCATTGCTTGTTATTTTAAGGGTGAGTGTTCATTGAGTAACTCAGTACTCAAAATATTAGTGGTCGTATTGGGGTGTGCCGTTGATTTATAACTGTAGGTAAGACGCCTTAAAATATGGTTGATTGTACTGTGAAACGATGCCCCAAGGGTGGAGTGTAGCGTGACGCTTAGAGTTCTATATATTGATCATACTGCGAAACTGGGCGGCGGCGAAATATTTCTGCTTAACCTGCTACTAGTATTGCAGGATAATATCACGCCGGTAGTGGTTCTCTTTGAAGACGGGCCGCTTAAAACTGAATTAGAGCGTCGCATTATTGAAGTCCATATCTTTAAGGCATCCAATGCGCTTGTTACTTCACGCAAAGAATCTTTGGCACGGGTTTCACCTGAACTAATTCAACGGGGTATATCATCTGTAAACACTGCTCTAAGATTAAGCCAGTTGATCATGAAACTGAACGTAGATCTTGTGCATACCAATAACCTCAAAGCTTGCCTTATCGGGGGTGTTGCTGCCCGTTTAGCCCGGAAACCTCTTGTTTGGCACGTTCATGACAGGATCTCCGCAGATTACCTTCCGCAGTCAATGGTGAGCCTTGTTCGTACGATGGTGAAGGTGATGCCGACTGCCGTTGTTGCAAACTCTGTTTCTACTCTTGCTACTTTAAACCTTAGCACATCAAAACGTAATACAGTGATCTATCCGGGGGTCAAAGTTGGTGAGCCTCCCGTGCATAGATCCTGGAACCAACCTGTTCGCATCGGAATTGTTGGAAGAATCAGCGAATGGAAGGGGCAGCACATTTTCCTTGAAATTGCTTCCCGTGTGCTAAAGGTTTACCCCGCTACTGAGTGGGTCATTGTGGGTGCGGCGCTTTTTGGTGAGGATTCGTACAGTGAACAGCTAAAAGCGCGTGCTGCAGAGCCGGATCTTAAAGGACACGTAATATTCAGGGGATTTCAGAGCGATGTGGTGACTGAAATGCGGAGTTTAGACATCGTCATGCATTGCTCAATTTCACCAGAACCTTTTGGCCAGGTTATTACAGAAGCTATGGTGTTGCAAAAGCCGGTCATTGCAACCGGTGCAGGTGGCGTCCTTGAGATTATTGAGGATAGGCAAAGTGGTTTGCTGGTTGAAATGGGAGATATTCAGGATGCCGTAGGGGCTGTTAAAATGCTGCTCGCCAACCCGCTGATCGCAAAAGTCCTGGGTGAAAATGGACGCCATCGAGTTTTGGAACATTTCACTATCCAGCAGTCTGCAATTGCCACTCTGGAGCTCTATTCGGATTTGCTGCCAGCTAAAGCTAATGAACTAAGGTGTGCACAAGGCTCCGTTGAGTGCAAGTTGAAGCGAGACAAAACAGCCGTAAAATAGCTGCCACGTTTTACGCTTGTTGCTTGGGAGGCAGCACGGTTGCCTGTATGTCCCCATATTCGCGAACATAGTCCCATCCCAGCTGCAAACTGCATATTATGAATACCAAAAACAGGGCTAGTACTAGCATTCTGATAAGGCCAGGGGCCCCATTATGGGGTGGGAGTGCGTTGTCCACTACGGTTACCCTGCTGCGCCCAGAAACCGTGCTTAGTTTAACATCCACGTAACGGGTAATTGTTTCTTTTAGCCGTCCAAATGAAAGCTCCTGATCGCTCTTAAGCCTGTCGAGTTGGAACGCTAGGTCGCGCTGGGCAGGCAACCGCCGCGCAACGGAGCGAATTGCGTCCGTTATGGCCGTGAGTTTTGCCCTCAGCGATGCGATATTTGCCGACATTGTGACGTTATCAGTGGTGTAATACTGTGAATAGGCCGTTTCCTGACGCGCTAGCGCTGCCTTTGCTGCTGCTAGCCTTGTAGCTGCACGAACAACAAGTGGGTTGTGCTGCGCGAGCATTTCAACCGTGGTAAGCTCATGGTACTGCAATTGGGCCTGGCTAAGCCGTTCCCTCTCCGCCTGAAGAAACGGATCTTCTAATGGCAGGTGCGTAATATCTGCAAGTTGGCGATGTACACCGCTAGCGCGGTCGGCCTGTGCTGCCAGGGCTGCCTGTAGGTCAGCGTCTGTTGTTGCGGCATCCTGGTAAAAACGCGCAAGGTTTGCGGTAGTAGCGGTGTCTGGCGAAGTGCGAGGGTCGTACGAGTTTAGCGTATTAATGAACGTCAGCACATTATTCGAAGCGGCGTCATAATCAGCCCGGGCACGAGTAAGCTCTTTCCGCGCACTGCGTTGCATTACACTATCTCTCGCGTTATCGTACTCGCCGTAATAGTCTGCGAGTACTTCACTATAGGCATTGGCGCATGCGGAGCTTAACGACCGTATCTTTTGTCGCCGTAAGGTAGTGCCCGGCACCAGCAGTGGAGGACCAGGAAGCGTTACCGTTACCTGTAGCAAGCCCGTAGAGGCACTTTCCTCGGCCTTAATCCCCTTTAGCAGCATTCCTGCAGCAGCAAGCTGGTTGGGCAGGTGGTATGTCTGCTGCACGGGTTCCCGCTTAACCACCATTTCCGCCAGGCGCCTGCTTTCAAGCAGACCTAAAACCTTCTTGTCCTCCGGCTGACCGGTGAGCATTGCGAGTGGCGAAGCCGCGTCGGTTGGCCCGGTACTCTGCATCGATAACGTTGTACTAGCGCTATACTTCTGCGATTGAACAAGACCTTGTAAACCTACCGCCGCCAAGAACACAACCGGCGCCACAAGCCCCCATGTTTTAAGCCGTTTACGCGCTAGCCGTAATAACAGACGACCATCCAGAGCGAGGTCACTATCGGGCGAAACTTTATCCATATAAGCTAATTAAACTCCGTTAAGATCACCGGGATTACAGCCGGAATGATCCGGTGACGAGACGGAACAGAATTGCACCGTTAGTGAGTGATTGCATAAATGTCTGAATGCTGTTTGAGTGGTTCGACAGCTTATCCACTAGTACACGCGATGGTATGAAAATCACGTCTCCTGCTCGAATACTGCCGGCTTTTGCAATAGGTGCCAAGGCACCGTTCGCGCGGATTACGACAACATGCTGCATATCGATATCCGGTGTTGGGCCACCCGTGTTAGTAATATAGTAATCCAGTCTGGCTCCCTCCTTCCAAAGGACCGCCCGTGGATTGACTACGGCACCAAGTATAAGCACCGTTGTGGGCTCAGATGGAACAGATAGCCTGTCACCATCCTTCAGCAGAATGTCATCACTAGAACCGGGATTTGCAACAGCTGCAGCCAGGTTTACAGCGATGTTGCCACTTGGCAGCAGGTCAGCCTGGGTAAACTGGCGTGCAGGCGTTACCAGTGAATGTTTGGCAAGATCTTCTGCCAATATGGCGGCGGCTGGGTTGTTCAACCCGGCGGACGACGCAGGGCCACCTAACGCAATGAGTGACGTGCTGTTTACTGCACTGTCTGATGAACGGATTCTCTCCAAGTCCGATAAGGCAAGCTGACGTTCGTAGTCGGACTTGCTGTAAATCTGGTCGAGATCGTTAACGATATTAGCGAGCTGAGTCTGCTCTGGAGAGCCAATTTTCGAGGGATTACGGTGGAACTGAGCACCTTCCGCAAACGCATCGGCGCGCAACCCTCCTGCCATTTTCACTACCTGGCTGAGCCGTGTATTCTCACCTATGAAGTATGGTCCGGGATGAGCAACCTCGCCGGTAATTGTAACGACCCTGGGGTTGTCCTCAAAGTCCGATTTACCATCAACGAGAACAACGTCTCCGTCACGTAATGCGACGTCGTTGCCCTGCACTACAGTATGTGATACGTTGAACGTCACGGTTTGAGTGGTCGCTGGAATTGCCGAGTCAGTTGAATGTTCAATTTCGCGAGAGTGTGCAATCTGAACGGTTATGCCGGCATTTGGCGCAAACCCGCCTGCGAGTTTTATTAGGTCGCTAAGGCGCATACCAGTGCCACGATCATACTGACCGG
This sequence comes from bacterium, assembly GCA_021805405.1. Classification (GTDB taxonomy): domain Bacteria; phylum Armatimonadota; class Chthonomonadetes; order Chthonomonadales; family Chthonomonadaceae; genus JAJZFK01. Next base: position 687 of record JAJZFK010000540.1, on the reverse strand, counting down.
GGGACACGACATATCCTTCGATAGTAACTCGGTGTTCGGGAATGAACTGCGTCTGTGAATTTGTATAGACTGCAACGATGTCGTTGTCATGGAGTAAAAAGTCGCTTCGAGAACCCTCGTGTTCAATATCGGAAATTTTGGCATACTCATAAGTCTTCGTGCCATTGCCGTGCTGGTGCTCCACTACTACCATATCCGCATCTGGCATGGGCCCGCCTGCCTGTAGAAGCAGGTCGCTTACACGCGTATTGTTGTCATAGGAATAGATACCCGGGTGCTGTACAGCGCCCTCGAGGGTAATTTTTCCGGTACCAACGAAACGCGCATTTTCCTGGCTGAATACCTTCAATTCATCCCAGCGCGTCACTGGTACATCGTATTTGGGATCGCCCTTCAAGGCTAACGCAAGATCGATGGGAATGAGCGTTCTTACACCGTTTGGCCCCCATCGGTACAGTGCTGCGCGGCCCAGGTACGCCTCTGGCAGAGGTTCGCGCGCATCTCTCAACAGGTCGGCTACAGTCATGCCAGTTGTTACTGCGTAGTCTCCTGGCTGAGTTACCGCACCAGTAACAGTGACCATATTTTCAATTGTAGACTTAATACGAAGTATGCGAATGATGTCACCGTCGTAGAGCGCGGTAGAGGCCGCCTGAGGTGCCTCCAGATCCAGGGTCTTGATAATAT
>JAJZFK010000143.1 GCA_021805405.1 bacterium | reverse complement strand
CTCCATCGTGAAGCAGGGCGGATGGTTTATCGCATCCGGTATCGTGGAGGATCACCGTGCACTTATGATTGAGGCGCTAACCGCAGCAGGCTTCGAGGATATCAGTATTAAAGAAGAAGACATCTGGATCTGCCTTGCAGCGAGGCGAAACAGCAACGCTCCAGATACGGATTCGCTGGAGCGCCTATGGGCGACGCTGCCACCACTTGGCGGCGCTTGGGCACAGGCGTGAGAACTACCCGAGTATTCGTATCAACAGCCGAGATCGAAGGTCCGTCAACTGAGCTAACGGGCCAGAATTTTAGACACCTTGCAAGGGTTTTACGGGTAGAAACTGGAAGTGCAGTTCTGCTGCTGGATAACAGTGGGCGCGCACGGGAATCCGTTGTCACCGAGGTTACTTCCAACGCCGTAGTACTGCAGAATAACGAATTTATAGAACTTGATACCGAGCCGAAGGTAGAAGTAACCATCCTGCAGGCAATTGGACGTGGTGACAGGTTTGATGAGGTTTTACAACATTGCACCGAGGCTGGTGCCAGTAGATTTATCCCGGTAGTGAGTATTCGTAGCATGGTGGAAATTCCACCGGACCGAATTCCCGACCGACTAGACAGGTGGCGTAAAATCATAAGAGGCGCCGCCGAGCAGAGCATGCGTACACGACTGCCCGAAATAACGGCGCCGCTGCCGTTGCATCTGGCTCTGGAGTCCGAAGTTAGGGGACCGCTTCTGATGCTGCATACTGTGGGGAGTCGCAAGGCGATTGCAGATACGGACCTTACGGACGCTACTACGGTTACGGTTGCCGTGGGGCCAGAAGGTGGATGGTCGGGCGATGAGGTGGAGCTAGCAATTGAAGCTGGTGCAACTCCTGTTACTCTGGGGCCACGTGTTCTTCGTACAGAAACAGCAGCGCTTGTCGCTGTAACGCAACTACTATTTCAACTTGATCGGAGACGCTAATATGCGCATATTGGGTCCGGACGGGCAGCCGCTCTCTAGCGGTCCACAGCCCAGCGAAGAGGTAAAACAGGCCGTTGCGCAGGCAATCGAGCTCGCCAATAGCGGTAATTTAGAGCCCGCATTGCAGCAGATGGCTCTTGTTTTTCAGCAGGACGTGGTTTCCGATCTGGTTGTAGACACAACGTTGAAGCTCATAACCGCAATGGGCCAGGCAAACGGAAACGTACAGCCAGCGGCCCCTTCGGAGGGTGATGAACCGCTGCCTCCCACTGAGTTAGAACTCTTTCAGGCACTGCAGGCGGATCGCGACAACCCGGTAATTTACTACAACCTTGGTAACCGGTTTTTTCAACTGGGCCAGCCCGCTATTGCGCGCCCGTTTATGCTTAGGTGCCGTGAAATTCTCCTGGCGATGCAGCCAGCCGACCTACAGCAGGCTCCGCCGGAATACCTGCAGCTTCGCCAGGCAGCCGATGTCGATTACGCTCAGGTGCTCATGGATACGGGCGATTATGAAGGCGCGATAGAGGCATTTCATACCCTTAACGACACCTACGGGGGACTGCCAATCTGGCTGCTTCTTGAGATGGCCGAGTGCTATGGGCTGACGTGCCAGTCCGACGAAGCAGATACCGTGTACGACCTGGCTTCGCCTGAATCTGCAGCGGCATTTCCCGGAATGGATGAAGTTCGTGAAGAGGTGGGCGACCTGCTTGCGCGGTGTAGGGATTTCGAGGATCCTTCCAAGCTTGGGTTACGTGGCTGGCACTATATCCAAACGCGGTCACTCCTTATGGAAACCAATCCAGACGAAAATGTGCCTGGCGAGCGATTTGTATTCTGGCAGCCAAGCGAGGAAGATGTCGCCTGGGTGGTAGGGATGACAGCTGCCTTTCTTGATCAGCGGGCGCTTGCACCGGATACAATTTTGTGGCTGGGTGATTCTGGAGAGCCTTTGGCACGGTTATTCGCACATTGGTGGGAGGTGGATCCCGCATCGGTGCGCGAATACCAATCGGGTGATAATAGCGCTACTGGTGAGAAATTGGCACTGCTTTGTATGGCACATTCATACGATGTGCCTGATCAGGAGGTGCTTGCCGAGCTGGCCATTGCAAATCCTGACCTTATCATGTTTGCGTTGGACCTGCACTGGACCGACAGGCAGTTTATTACACCCGACATTGCGGGCTTCATGACCCAGATCTGCAACCTGCCATGGGAGCCGAGACTTCAGATGGATACGCCAGACTCTCAGCCTGTTGCCATCGAGGAGACGCGCGACCCAGAGACCATTGCAAAGGAAATTGCTGCACAATTTGGTGAGGCAGAAGACTTTGATGCCGCAGCAAAAGAGATTATTGAGGAGATGTCGGCATGTAGTGACCTCATCGTGGATCATAGAGACGGCACACTTAACCGTAAGCCGTTGCCGATGCACTCACCGATTAAAAGCCCAAGGTTTGGAATCTAGTCAAACTATAGTCCGTAGTATTATCGGCTATGCAACGAGGACGTGCTGAGGGATTTGCAGTTGCGCAAACCGGCAGCGCGTCCTCTTTATCGTTGGAACCCTATATTTTGAGTTAAGATCTGGGTATTCGGATTCCCGTCCGAATGGTGATTACGCCGACATTATTATCGATCCTTTGTGTGGAAAAATCAATACAAACTAAAATCAGTATTGACAGAAGCGCCTCTTTTTGCGATAATGGATTCAGACTAAGAAAGGAGGTGGTGCGTTTTTATGGATTATAGTCAACGAGGTGATCAGGCGGGTTAGCCTGTTTTAACCATCTTGGCGAGCGGGCTCGCAACGCGACCCCCTCCAGTCAAGAGTAGTGATGAACAGGACTTACCGTCCTGTTAACCTGCTGAAGCCCGGCGCGTAATGCGCCGGGCTATAATTTTACACCCGGCCGAAATCGCGCCGCGGTCGCCAACCCGGTACCTTACGAAGATTTGGAGTATCCGACTCTAGAGGTACCGAGCATATCCTGCAATGTGGAAACGTTCGGGCAAGTAACCTTCCCTGCTGCCAGTTGGGTTCAAACCATATGCTTGGCTGGTATGTTCTCACTATATGAAATGATGTCTGAAGGCCATCTCGCCGAAGAATCTGGCCGGCTGCTGCCCGCATGTACACGCGGTTTCCGGCATTAAACGCACCGTTCAAACCCCAAAGAGGATCAGCCATCTTTCTGGTAGTCCTTTCGTTCCCGCTCGCATTCTTTACCGCAACCTGCTAGGCGCAATTGCCAGTATTGCATGGAGATCAATTTCACTAATGTTGCCAAATGGAGCAGCGTTGGTGCTGTACCCGACGTGCATAAGCAATATACGACTGATTATTACAAAATCTGCATAAAAGTTTAATTAAGGCATTGACATTCGCGTCGAAGCCCTGTAAAATAACTTCTAGGTGGGGATACGGGGGTTTTAGGTGGAGTAAGAAGGGGATTTTGTGGGAATCTCCTCATCGCTGCGCATTTAGCCTCCCCTGAGGGCAGATACGATCATGACCAGTGCCGTTGCCGAAAATGCAGCATGGGGCCGTTTTGAATACAGCCTCGACGAAAAAAACAGGGTGATAATCCCTCCCCGTCTTCGCTGGTTTTTCGAGGGTGGTGCAGTTATGACCATAGGTGCTCCCAACCATATTCGCGTCTATCGTAAGGACTCATGGGAGAAGTTTACCGCAGGATTTGGGGAATTTGGCCTCGCCGAGGAGGCAAACCAGAATCTGGAGGTAGCGATGCACCTTATGGGTAACAGCGAAATGGTTGCTCTGGACCGTGATGGCAGACTTACTATGCCAAGGTTCTTGAAATTGTTTGCCGGCCTTACTGATGGCGACGCAGTTTTGATGGTGGCATTGGGGCATCGCATAGAGATGTGGTCCCGTGCGAAGTGGGATGCCAAGTACTTGGCGCTCTCTGGTGATGAGGCTGCAGTAGCGATGCGCGAGGCAGCCGAGGTGCTTGCGGTTCAGTCGCTATGACCGGTAGCGATGCACGTGGTTTTGCTCACGAGCCGGTTATGATCAGCGAGTGTATGCAACTGCTTAATTTGCACTCGGGCGATTGTGCAGCAGATTTTACAGTTGGCGGCGGTGGGCACTCTGCGGCTATGGCGCGCCTCGTTTCGCCAGGTGGGACGTTAGTCGCAATGGATCGCGATACAGACGCGATAGGCGCGGCAGGGCGCAGGTTGGCAGAGTTTAGTGAAAACGTAGACGTCAAGCTGCTTCACTGCGATTTTTCGTCCTCTCGCAAGGCGCTTTTAGAGTCGCTGGGCCAGCGTGCGCATGGTCTCGACGGTGCACTGTTTGATTTGGGTGTGTCTTCGTACCAACTAGATGGGCCGCGCGGGTTCAGTTTTCTGCGCGACGAGCCGCTCGATATGCGGATGGATAGAAGCCAGGGACGAACCGCTGCAGATCTCGTTGCAGATGCGACCAATGATGAGTTGTTTACAATTTTGCGGGACTTTGGCGAAGAACGGTTTGCAAGCGCGATTGCTCGCAAGATCGTAGAACGTCGACAAACTGCAAGGATTAGCCGTACGTCTCAACTCGCCGAGGCAGTGATGGCGGCAGTGCCGAGGTCCGCATGGCCCAAGGATAAGCATGTGGCTACGCGGACGTTTCAGGCAGTTCGCATTGCAGTAAATGAAGAGCTCGCACATATAGAGGCCGGTCTCAACATTGCAATCGATCTACTAAGGCCCGGCGGGCGATTAGTGGTTATAAGTTTTCAGTCGTTAGAGGATCGCATTGTTAAGCAGCGTCTTTTGGCTGGTGCGGGCAGGGCACCCTCACCACCAGGTCGTTCACCCGCGGCGATGCTGCCACGAGACGATGTGGCTGTTTTGAGCATCCTAACCAAAAAGCCGATGGAGGCATCGGCTTCCGAGGTAGCATCGAACCCGCGCTCAAGAAGTGCGCGACTTCGGGCAGCGGAGAAACTATAGGACGAATTCAAGCGTTGTAAGCGCCTCGTGCGTAACGGAAAAGGAGAAGCAAAAATGGCAGGTGCAGCACAAAAGATAGCCACGGCTAATGGTAATTACCTTGTCGACACAACTGTTGCTGCCGGAGCCATTCCGCGATCAAAGCCACGTACCGAAAGTCTCGAGGCGGAACAGACGCGCGAGTCTTCACCTCGTGTAATGCCTGTTGGGCGTAACCGTAACTTCCAAGTCGTAGCACATATGTTGATTGTTGCAGCGCTAGCGATGGTGTGGGCTACAGCATTATCAGTTGGTCATGCCCGGCAGGAGTCTGAGATAAACCGGCGATCGGCAATATCTCACGAGTTGAATTATGAAAGTGCCATTTCCCTTGAGCTGCGCGAGGAGAAAGCTAGTGGCAGTAATACAATCTACATAGAGCACCAGGCAAAACTGGCTGGCATGACCATTCCCGACTCGCGAACAACAGTCGTAATTGGGCGGATGGCGCCATGAAAAGCAGGTTTACTCAGCGCAAGCAGAAGCGGCGCGTAAAACTGGTGGGACGGTTTACGTTCGCCATGTATGGTTTATTGACGCTCAGGCTGTTGCAGTTGCAGGGTTTGCAGGGAGCCGACACCCGTGAAATTGCGTACAAGGGCAGACTTCGAACCATCG
>JAJZFK010000005.1 GCA_021805405.1 bacterium | reverse complement strand
CGCTCCCAGGGCAGAGCGCACCGCCAATTACACAGCGTAACCACAAATCGGCCCCGTCATCTGCACTCCCTCCTTCAACGAGCGTAGCGAGTGCCCGGAGGAGGGGTGGCATGCAGGGCCGGGGAGGAGTCTCTTCGCCGTGAGCCAAATCGCAAAGTTGGTGAAGAACGTCGGGCCCTTGCAGAGATTCCTCCCCCGACGCTTTCGCGTCGACCCCTCCTCCGGGCGCGCCTTTGGCGCTGAAGGAGGGAGTGGGAGAAGATGGCGCTGCTGCGTGTAGGTCACCGTGCTGCAGAACTCCTTCGCTAAAGTGCTGTTTACATTTGGGCGGTAAAAATTGTTGATTGTGTTTTCAAAAAACACTTGACACAAATTGTTTTCTTTGATACAATCGAATTTGTAGGTAGATTTGAAAGTATGATCTATTTAATCGGTCGTCGGTACTATCCTTTACTGTGGCCACAACTGAAGCCTGAAGCGATTCTGCGCTTAGTCTAATTTAACCTTTACTACTCGTGATTTCCACCATTATTTGGAGAAACTGGAGAATTTACCAGGATGATTGACTCTAATTCCAGCGGTGAAGAGATGAAGAACGTTTCGCAACAATCGCAATATTATTATCGAGAGAGAGAGAGAGCTCTACTCCAGAGTCTTTAGCAGGTAATGGCGTAACATGCCGTGACCTCCTTCAGAAAGAGGACCAATCGCAGAGTTTGCCGAAAAATGTGACGATCAACAACAAGTGTGAGCAACACAGTACTGAAGCGGTTCAAACAGATTCTATTCAATCAGGTATCGTGCCTTCGGTAGAGCGACGCAGATTGTTGTGCAAAGTAATCGCGGGTGCAGGGGTTGCAGCCGCTCTAGATTTTATGGCAATCCTGCCGTCCGTTGCATATTTGCGACCTCCTGGTCCAGTAGGCGAACAGCAATCTTATCTTTTAAGTCAACAGGTTGTAGCAACTCCCCAATCGGTACAATCACCAGTCAACATCCATACCTATGTATACACTAATCATAGCGACGGCCATGGGGATCATGGCCATATTGATCACGGTCATACGGACAGCAGCACACCGCATACCGACACAGGATTACACATAGACATCGGGTATCCGCCACTCCATATCGATACAGGTCATCAGGATGTTGGGAGCACACACACTGACTCACCACACAATGACGTTGGTCACGCAGATAGTGGTAATACTCATGGCGATAGTCATAAAGATATCTCCGGTGGCATAAGCTAGTAAGCCGACATCGATTAACGTGACTACCTGCTAGGTCACGGAGCCATTGCCAACTTTTGCTAGGCGAAGATGAATGACAATGCGAAACATAGAGAGTGGGAAAACTAGAACAATAGCTGCAGTTCGTGCTCAGGATGTGTCAATTGCCCTAGTGCTTGGCGTTCTTGCATCAATAGGCCTTTGGCTTGATCTAGTTTGGGTACCGCTGCCAAAAACAATTGCCGCTAATTCCACTGTAAGGAGCATGTTTAGTGGAGCTAGCCCTCACCTTGCATTGCCCCTATTGTATGTTACGTTCGGAACGTTAGCGGTGCTTGTACTACGCCGACATAACCAGGAATCTTCATGGCCCACCTGGCCAGAAAGCAGAGTTCTTTGCGCAATGGCTTCTCTCATGTTGGCTAGATGCACACTTTGGGCTACAGGTGATCAGGTTTTCTATGGGCTTGCAGTGGCCGGTCCCACGGCGTTTGCGAGCTACCTTATCTTTCGGATCAGGATCGTTACTGCAATTGACATTGAGATGGAGGGGTTAGTGGCGGGCACCCCTCTATTAGCTGCATGCTCGTACGCTTTGTTTGTTGAGCCGTTTGCGCAGAGCTTCCTTCGTTCACACGGCATCCATTATGGACAAGGTACTATTATTCCAGAATGGCCGCTACTATTTGCTTTTATACCCGGTTCACTAACGGTGCCGGTACTTTTAGTGATCTGCGCCAATCTCGGAAAAAAGCGCAAGAGATTCCTGTTACGCCGATCCAGCTTACTTCACTCCTTGCTTCTGTTTGTGGCGGGCACAATTGAAGCATACTTTTTGCAACTTGTATTCTGCCTGTTTGGCGGGCACATAAATCCACTAACTTATATTGGTGAGCACGGAATATGCGTTGCAATAGAGTGCGGCTTATGGATATTTGGGTTTGCACTCGTGTCATCGCAACTACATCCACAAATGGGGTGGTTATGGTTGGCAGCCGCTTCACTCCTTGTGTTTTATAACCTCACAGGGACCGACTATGCTATTAGGTTGACAGGGGAGACGCTTCCCGGTCTCTTCCTTTTGCTATCGGCGGTTTTACTGGCATTCCTCATCTTCAAAGAACAACGACCCACTCGCAATGCTTCGGTTACCTTCAAGGCACAAGGTGGAGGGCGCACACATGCCAACTGAGTTACGACCACTGGGTGTAACGTGTAATATTCAATGCCATTACTGTTACCAGAATGCACAACGTGAGGCTGGTAACATGGGCGGCAATTATGACATCTCAAAGATGCTGCAAACGGTTGATCAGGTGGGGATGGAATTTACTCTGTTTGGCGGCGAACCTCTCCTTCTACCTTTGGAAGACCTGGAACGTATCTGGGCTTGGGGGAAAGAACGCTTCGGGAAGAACTCCGTGCAGACGAACGGAACATTGATTACGAAGGAGCACATTGACCTGTTCAAAAAATATAACGTAACTGTCGGAATATCAATTGATGGAGATGGGGAGCTGAATGATGTGCGATGGTGTGGCAATCTTGAAAAAACACGAACGGCAACATCTAAAACCATGAGTAACATTGAATTGCTATGCGAAAGCGGTATTTATCCTGGCATCATTGTTACGTTGCATCGATTTAATGCAAGTAAAAGCCGTTTGCCACGACTGCTGCTGTGGTTGGAATGCCTGGACGAGTTAGAATTAAAAAGCTGCAGAGTACATTTGCTTGAGGTAGAAACCCCAATGCAACGGCAGCTCCTTGCGTTGACTGCCGATGAAAATATTCAATCGTTACTCGAATTATATCGTCTCGAGCGCGAACTTCACCACCTGAAATTCGATATTTTTCAGGAGATGCGGGCACTGTTGTTGGGCCTTGATAACAAAACCACTTGTATATGGAATGCCTGCGATCCGATGACTACAAGAGCAGTTCAGGGCGTAGAAGGCGATGGCACAATGAGCAACTGTGGGCGTGTAAACAAAGATGGGGTTGATTTTTCAAAGGCTTCGGAACAAGGGTATGAACGATATATTGGTCTATATTATGCGTCCCAAGAAAAAAATGGATGCAATGGTTGCCGTTTTTTCCTTATGTGCAAAGGGCAATGCCCTGGTACCGCTATCGACAATGATTGGCGTAATCGTTCGGAACAGTGCTCTATCTGGATGCGGCTTTTTGAAGAGATTGAATCTGATTTAATTACACAAGGGTACAACCCTCTGTCACAACATGCTGTAAGAGCAATTTTAGAACGCTATCTCGTCCAAGAATGGACGAAAGGGGCTAATCCTAATCTGCTTCGATTGTTCTTACACTCCTCCGCAACCTCCTACGAGAGGGAAGTAATGCATGCATATTTAGTTGAAAATAATATCTCGCATAAATGGAGTCAAGGTAAGCTCGCTCACCTCGATCACCATTGGGAAGGCGAGTAAGCACCAATGGATCGTTCTACTTTCCTACACAACCATTTGAGCATGTATCTTGAAAACAGAGAAATTGTTGAACGTCCAAGTTTTCGTCGGTACAGCTGGGTTAGTAGTCCTGCTCAACAAGTATGGCAAGAACGCCTTAACCGTATCCGGTTTGCACTGTTTCACATGGAAGTCCATGCAGTGTCAAGAGGCATGATGCCAGTTGCATTGCTGTCGTTCAATGGCGAGGAGTTGTCTCGATTGTCCTCGCTATGCCTTCAAAACCAGGTCGCATTCGTGCTTGCTCACGAAAGAGGGCGTCAACACTTCGATGGCTGTGCTGCTGTCGGTTCGTTTAGAAACCTACAGAACTATGAAACTGCAGTGCGGAATGCGGACATCCATTCAGTGGCTGATCTACTTGGATACCCTGATTGCTGCTATCAATTTATTAAACACGTTACAGAATGCTATGCTCTTGACGATCTTACGTTACCTTCGTACTACAACAGTCTGCAAATGGATACTCCTGATGCATTAAACCCGGAAAAATATTTGTTGACATCTCACTCAGAAATCAACTTCTTCTGGAGAGCCTTGGGCTTAAGTCTAACTCCCATGTTCCCATGTAGTCTTAATTGCTGTTCAGCACAAGCGTACGCCATAAAGCTGCTTGAAATAGGGCGTGAGATAGGCTACCACGCCGAGATAGCCTGGTTAACTGAGGCACTAAGGTGGTCACTATCCTGGACAGCATTACATGGTACTGCAGAGCTCAAACTTCCGATTATAAAAGTAATCTATTCTACCGACTTCAGTACTGAAAAAGTACAGATTGAGCTACCTGGTTCCAGCTTTCCAGACGAAGGTGCCTACGGTATTAATTTTCCGTTTAAACAGGCACCGCGCAAGGCACTTTCGGAAACAAAAGCAGTTCAAAATGCTATTGTACACCTCAGTCAAAGTACCTGAGAGACTAAGCACTGGAGCAGTAAGTTATGAAAACCAGATATACGTATCAAGCAGCATTTACGCTTGTTGAACTACTCGTAGTGGTAGCCATTATCTTGCTCATGGCGGCTCTGCTATTTCCTGTGCTGACTAGCGCACGAGAAAAATCCCGGCAAACCACGTGTGTTTCCAACCTCCACCAAATCGGGCTAGCCATAGGAATATATAATCAGGACTATGACGGTTATTTTCCGTATGCTATTAGCCCAGTAGAAAAAGAGGATAATTTCTGGTATTCATATAGCCCATCGTTCGCTCGGCAAGTGCCGTTTCTACCCGAATTTAACATTGTGATTCAACCTTACGTTAATTCACAAAAGGTATTTAAATGTCCTTCTGATCATGGTTTTGATAACTTTCTGTGGCCGCGAAATGCTTACAGCATCTTTTTGGATGCACCCAACGAAGCTCATCCTTCCGCCTACATACAATGGAATACAAGTTACCTCTACCGCACAGAACTAGCAGAGGGATTGTATAGTGACACGCAATTGCTGAAGCCAGCAAAGTCATTGGTACTTTCTGATATGGTGGGGAACTGGCATGGCCAGTTCCCAGTTTCTAACTGCTGGTACAATTGCCTTTTTGCAGACTACCATGTCAGGCGTATTAATGCCACCAAAGTACGAAGCTACGAAGTTCCTTTCGTGAAGAGAAGTTAACGATATGCTTCAACCAAATTACCATCGTCCTATACGGATGTAAGTCGCGTCGATCCCTCCTCCGGGCGCGCCTTCGGCGCTGAAGGAGGGAGTGGGAGAGGATGGCGCTGTTGCTTTGTGGTTGCAACGAGTATTTGGCGGTGCACTCACTGTGCAGTCTCCACGTCTGCTACTCCCTCCTTCAACGAGCGTAGCGAGTGCCCGGAGGAGGGGTGGCCCTGCAGGGCCGGGGAGGAGTCTCTTCACCGTAAGCAGTGCCATC
>JAJZFK010000259.1 GCA_021805405.1 bacterium | reverse complement strand
ACTGCTCGTGCAGGTAGCGGCCCTTGGTAAACAGCTCGGCTGGCAGATGAGCACAAACACCGATCGATGACTGCCGCTGCTTTGGTAGCATCGAGCCAGGTGCAGACCCTGCCTTGGGCTCAGCCGTTGGCGAGGAGCGCTTTTCTACGAAGGGTGAGGATGTTGCTGTGCCTCGCTCAGTGAGGGTTGGCATGGAAGTAATCTGCGTTACCATTCCGTCATGGTTGTACCGTGGTGTGGGAGCCACTATTTGCAACTCAATTCGATCAAGCGCATGCTTAGCCTGCCGATAGGTAGGCTGGAGTACGAGTGCATCCCTCCAGCCTATAAATGCTTCGTCAAACCTCTTAAGACTTGCAAGGGCGAGTGTGCAATTGTATGTTTCCTGCGCGTTGGTGGGATCTCTTCGAATTGCACATTCCAGCGCTTCAGCTGCCTGCGGGAATTCGCCATTCTGAAAGTACTCGCCGGAGAGCTAGAACTAGCTGTAAAAGTCTTCGTTGTGCAGTAACGCGAGCTGCTGAAAAAAGCTGGTCGCCGACGTGCAGTTGCCAATAGAGACTAACCGTAGTCTTCTGGAATAATCAACGGGCATCCTGTTCCTCCGGGCCACAACGGTACCGATCAACATAAATATGATCAATACAACGATTACCAATGAGAGTGCCGAAAAGACAGTGATTACGGTCCGTCCTTCAGGCAAGGAGCAATAACCGATCGAATGGTTTCGCGGGTAGCACGATCATTCCTTGGCATAAACCCCAGGGTGTACTACGAAGCGATGCGATGTAAAACGCTCGCGGTATCGTACCCGTGATACTTGATTTATCACTGCGATAGGTAGCACACGAGCCCAACTTAATCTGTAAATCACGTTGGGCTCGTGTCAATCCGTTCTGTTTGTAACTAACAGGTTCTACCAGGCATAATCCTCGGGGGACGTTCGGTATCCTGGGAAAATGGCATCAATTTTCTTATTGACTTCGTCAGACAACGTGATTTCAAGTGCACGGAGGGAACCTTCTAGCTGGTCCATTGTGCGTGGGCCAATGATAGGCGCCGTAATTACAGGATTTTGCAGCATCCACGCAAGAGCAACGTCGGCTGGCTTTTCGCCTAGTTCGGCGCAAAGGTTTTCCCAGGCTTCCAGTCGGGGTCGCTCAGCATCCACCCTACGCTGCATATCATCGCTGGACCTGCGTCCGGCGCTCTGCTTCTGCAGAACTCCACCCAGAAGACCGCCGCCAAGTGGGCTCCACGGTATGATACCAAGGCCGTACTCTCTGCATGCGGGTATCATTTCGCGCTCGATATCACGCTTCATGAGATGGTAAATTGACTGCTCAGACACCAGCCCAAGGGTACCTCGGCGCCGGGCAGCCTCATTAGCCTGCGCAACATGCCACCCTGCAAAGTTTGATGACCCCACATAGAGAACCTTGCCCTGCTGTACCAGTAGGTCCATTGCCTGCCAAATCTCATCCCACGGCGAGTCACGGTAAACATGGTGCATCTGATAAAGATCAATGTAGTCAGTCTGCAATCGCTTCAGACTTGCATCGCAGGCTTTGCGGATGTGCAGTGCCGAAAGGCGGCTGGTATTCGGCCATTCGCCCATGTCCCCGTATACTTTGGTAGCCAGCACAACCTTATCGCGGCGCTCACCGCCCTGTGCCCACCACCTTCCAATAATCTGCTCAGTAACTCCTTCACCCTTCTTCCAGCCGTAAACATTGGCTGTGTCAAAGAAGTTGATGCCCAGTTCCAGTGCCTTATCCATAATGGCATAGCTATCTGGCTCGGAAGTTTGAGGACCAAAATTCATGGTGCCCAAACATAACCTGCTAACCTTAAGCCCCGTGCGACCCAGATTAACGTATTGCATGTGGAAACTCCTGATGGGGATTTGGTGATGGTGTGTTTTGAGAGTGTCGTAGAAACACCATACGTGAGGATTACGAATTGCATCCATGTAAAGTTACGAGTAACACGATATATGGGAAAATCATTAAAATCTTCGGCACTGCAAATTAAACCATAAGCAAACAAATTCGTCGGTAATCACGTTGGTTGAGCCAGAAATAGCCGCACAAACCGCAACTGGCAGGACTGTGAGTAGAGGTTCATCGCAACGACCGTCTGCGGGCGAGACGCTTAGGCAATAGACCCTGTTTAACCCGTTACCGATTGAGACGCCGGTTGCTAGGGACCACCTTGCGGCCCTCCAATTGTAGGCAATCCCGGATGGGTTTGCAGTGTATGCAGAAGCCTCTCTGCAGCGATCGTAATGATAAAGTAGATGGCAATTGTACTCCCAAAATAGATTAGCAGTGAGGCAATCCCCATCGCTAAGGCACCACCTTGCGATGCCGAGAGCACGATGCGGCAACCCACCACTACTAGTACGCTAAACCACGTTAGCAAGGCAAGTTGCACAAGAATCAGTGGAATGACCAGCCAAAGTGGTGCAGCCGGTGCCATTTTGATAGATGCTGCCATTTCCGAAAGCTTTGAGTTGAACTTATCCACCTGCGCACGAATTTGCGCGTTCTGGTCAGTCGCATCCGGACTAACGCCGTTAGGAGGAATTGGCATGGTAGGCGTATTACCTGGCATTTGCGGCTGCGTGCCGTATGAATTGCTGCCTGAAGGCGCCATGATAGGATTTAACTGATTCGACGTTGCAGACTTGCTCACGGGTACCGGCTTTGGTGCTATCAGCGGAACCAGAATGCCAAGTAAACCTATTCCCGCAATGACAGGTACAGATGCAATGACGGCCACGCGGAAGGCCCCAGAGAAGTCCTTCCGTTTGGCGAAACCTAGCCCACCCATTGCAAGCATGGAGGCCATAAAGAAGGGGTACGACCAGCCGCATATGGCCACGAGCGTAACATTCGTGATGTTGTAGAGTGTGCCTACGCTACCGGAGACCCTCAAGATACCATGGCCTGCTAAAAGGCCGAGGACGCCTACAACAAAGCCAATGAGTTTTAGTGCAAGGTACATCCAGAAGGGTGCCATAAACCCGCCGTACCTGGCCTGCTCCTGAAAGTAGGTGCGTGGTGAAAACAGCGCTTCTGGCAGATCACCAAACGAGTCTATCAAGGTGGTCTGCTCATCGTCCAGAGAGCTGCCCGGCGCGAAGTCTGCATAATGCTGGGCTAGTGGAAAAGCACCAGGAGTCGGCATGGCCAACGGCGCGGCGATAAGGGGTGCGGCCACGGGTACCGGGACGGCAGCCTGCATCTGCACCGTACCATCCAGATTGTATCGTACAGCGGATGCCTCCTGGGTGGTAGCCGCGTCCACAGCTGTTGCGATTGGAATTCGCTGCTGAATTCGTAACAACGCCTGCTGGGCCTGAGGGTAGTTGGGTTGAAGAGCAAGCGCGTCGTGCAATCCGGCAACTGCATCCGCATACTTCTCAATTCTCTCGAGTGCCAGTGCCCGATTGTAACGTGCCTGTGCGTTGTTTGGGTCAATAAAGATTGCCCAGCCTAAGGCGTCAACTGCCTGCTGAAAATGCCCGGCCTGAAAAAGCGCACCAGCGAGATAATAGTAGCTGAAAAAGTCATCCTTATGACCAATAGTTAACTGATGAAAAAAGCTGATTGCCGCATCGTAGTCGCCGCTCGATACTAAACTTAGTCCTTTGGAATAATCTACGGGCATACTGTACCTCCGGGCCTTTAAAGCGTGATTAAGAACATGCTCCTAACGAATCTGAACAATTGCAGGATTATTCACCGTTGTTGGCACATACTCCTGCAACCGGGCTAAGCCATGAAGAGTACTGAATAACCACGTGTATCGTTTCAGCAACCAGCCCACACCCAGGAATAGCAGAATGTTAAGGGTACGGAAGTAACCTACCGAGAGTTTACGGCAAGAGGCTCGATCTGAACAAGGTTGGTGTGGAAGGTACTGCCGCCTCCCATATCGGAAAGGCGCTGGGAGGTAAGTGAGTTAACGTTTGCACCATCCGTGCTATCGCGCTGCCACCAGAGACTTGGGCTCCACGCAACGCCCCGTTTTACTCTGTCGCTAACCACAGCAGTAAGCGTAACTGCTCCCCGGTCATTCCACACGCGTACTTGGGTACCTTCGGTAATACCCCGGATGGCGCAATCATCTGGATTAACCCATATTCGCGGCTCTTTCTCAGACGCCTTCAGGCTGGCTATGTTAGAGAACGTGGAGTTTAGAAAATGGTGTGCCGCGGGCGACAGCAAGCTGATTGGATATTGGGCAGCCAGTTTTGGGGTTGCCTCGGCACTTTCAGCGGGAGGATAGTAATCAGGCAGAGCGTCGTATCCGTCCGCCTCCGCTGCGGAAGAGTAGAGTTCGACCTTACCGGACGGCGTTGCAAAATCGTGTCCCGGCCCATAAGGTACCCAGGGCTGTTCCGGCGTAGTGAGGCGAACGAAACCCTCCTCCTGAAGCCGCTCAAACGTAATACCCTTCATCAGCGGACTGTTTGTGTTTAGTGCCGCGCGAATGATAGTCTCAGCATCCTCTTTAAAGGCGGCATCGTTGAACCCCATTGCATGCGCAAGCCCATTGAGAACGTCGATGTTCGCCCTGGACTCCCCCAATGGCTCAATAGCCGGAGTGCACAGGTTTACATAAAGGTGTCCATAGGAGCGCATAAGGTCCAGGCACTCCATTTGAGAGGTCGCGGGAAGCACAATGTCCGCAAGGTTTGCGGTATCGGTCATCATCTGCTCATGCACAACCAGGAACAGGTCGTCCCTCATAAGACCTTCGCGTACCTTGTTGCTATCTGGCGCAACCGCCGCCGGATTGCAGTTGAAGACGAACATGCTCTTGATGGGTGGATCCTGGAGGTCCAGCAACGCGGTCCCAATCTCATTCATGTTGATCGTTCTAGGCTCGGCACGATTCCAATGAACTCGAGACATCTGGTCTGGAGATGCCTGAAGATCCGGCCTTAAGATAGCAGAGCGGTTAAAATCGAAGTGCCCACTGGTGGAGAGCAGCAGACCCGCACCGTGATGCCCCCAGGCCCCAATAACCGCGGGGAGCGTTGCGATAGCGCGAATCATGGACCCTCCATTTGAGGTCCTGCTTAGACCGTAACCTAGGCGGATCGCAGAAGGCCCCTCCGTTGCGTAAGCCGTGGCGAGCTTGACAACCTCCTCGGCGGGTATACCAGTAATTGCTTCCACGCGCTCGGGCGGATATTGGGAGCACCTATCTCGAAATTCCTGCCAGCCTATGGTGCGGTTCTCCAGAAATTCCTCATCATGAAGGCCACTGGTGAAAAGCACATGGGCCAAACCCAGCGCGAGTGCTGCATCGGTGCCAGGACGTGGGGATATATACCAGTCCGCAGCGTTTGCAGTGCGAGTTTTAAAGGGGTCAATTACAACAAACTTCGCCCCTCTGCGCTGGGCTTCACGAACAATAGGCATCATATGAACAGTGGTGCTGGCAAGGTTGGCACCCCAACAGATAATAAAGCGGCTGTTCACAAAGTCCTCAGGGTCCATACCGCCGGATGCGCCGTAGATGTACCCATAGCCTGCGCCTGCCGCAGATGAGCAGATTGTACGCGCGAGGCGTGATGCCGCCATCCGGTTCCATAGTC
>JAJZFK010000368.1 GCA_021805405.1 bacterium | reverse complement strand
TGCCAAGAAACCTAGCCCAAGGCCCGTGTAGATTATTGCGAGTCCACTAGAGCCCATAAGCATCAGGCGCCGCCTGCTAATATCCACAAATCTCATGGCGGCAAGAGTAAACACGAGGTTCATCGAGCCGGTCATGACAATGTTTTTGAGAGTATCCGAAATGTCGTAGCCCGCACTCTTGAATATGCTGTTGGCATAGTTGAAGATAACATTGATACCGCACCACTGTTGAAATACTGCCAGCACTATTCCAAGTACCATTACCCTTCGCAGCCGGTTTGAGGTTAGTTGAGTAAAGGCAACAGTGCTGCCGGTCTCGTGGGTAAGCGAGCTAGTTACGTCATCAATCTCGGCTTGTGCATAGGTGGCACCACCAATGCGTGAAAGCACAGCCTTAGCATAATCATTACGTCCCTTTTTTATGAGCCACCGCGGGCTTTCGGGTACTGCAAACATCCCGGCGAAGAAGCACGCAGCTGGGAGGGCCGTGAGGCAAAACATCCAGCGCCAGCTCGTCGTACCAAACCATGAGCTGGCGATATAGGCAGCAGAAGCGTGGGCCGGAAGGTTCCGCACAATATACCAGTTTATAATCTGGGCCATGAGAATGCCCACAACGATAGTGAGCTGATTGATGGAGACCAGGCGGCCACGTAAGTTTGCAGGTGCTGATTCTGAAATGTAGAGCGGGGAGAGCGCAGATGCAAGGCCAATAGCTACACCACCCAGGATCCGCCAGAATATAAACAGATTGATGTTAGCGGCCAAACCGTTTCCCAAGGATGTTATAACGAATGTAACCGCCGAAGCAGTGAGAATTGGTTTACGACCATACCGTTCACTAAGCCCACCAGAAACCATCGCCCCGAACAGGCAGCCGATGAGTGCGCAGCTGTTTACCCATCCAGACATTGCAGGTGACACAATGTGAAAATAGGCTTCAAAGAACACACGCGCACCGCCAATTACTACCCAGTCATAACCAAAGAGTAGCCCCCCAAGCGCAGCAACGCTCGAGATAAGCCAGATATACCGGTTAGTGGGCGGCACAGTGTTTGTAGATCCGCGGGTACCGTTCGGGTTCATCAGCTCACATCCTTACTGTCCGAAAGTTCTGCCAACAGGTCGTGGGTACCAGCGTGTGCAGGATCAGCCTCTGTTATGGTTTGAAGTAGGGACGTCGCCTCATTGAATCGTTCGAGACCGTAGAGAGCCTGTGCCTGCAGAAACTGCCCGCGTATAACTTGCGCTGCCTGAATATCGGCATTAAAGAGCAGCATGGTTGGCAGGGAAGTCGCAAAGTAATCGATTGCAGCAGGAGTGCTCGCCAGTGACCGGCCATAATCGTATAGCTCATTGAGTAGAACATCTGCTTCGAGTAGTTTGTCTAGTTTGCGGAGCGCCAGTGCGGAGTAGTATGTCATCTCGGAGAACGCTTGAACGCTCATCTCCTGGAAATCGCCGCGGAAGCTGGCCGTTTTGTTGAACATTGCGAACGCTTCATCTTGTCTGCCCAGTTGCTGGAGTGCGATGCCGTACCAGTACCATGCGTCGGAGGCGTTTGTCAGGAGGTGACGAGCCTCACTCAGGTTGTTCGGGGGCTGCAGTGCGTCGTGCAGGACGGTTTCGGCACGCACTGGGTCGTTATCCGCAAGGAAGGAGCGGCCCAGAGCAAGATTTGCCCGTACCCACTGACCAAGTACCATGCCTTCACCACCCTCCCACGGCTGAAATCGGCGTTCTCGTAACAGGTGAATAGCCCTGTTAGGGTTGCCAGAGTGTGTTAACAGTGAGCAGTACTCAACAGTTAGGTCATCACGTTCACTTACCAGCTCAATGTTATCCTCCAGGTACTTTAGTCGCGCCAATGGTGATCGGCCAATCCGCTTCCATAGCTGGTCTCTCTCATAACAGATTCGTGCATCATTGGGCGCCGCCAAGGCTGCCTGCTCGTAGGCATAATCGGCCTGCTGTGGGTCATGATGGACATTCAAATGGGCCATTCCCAGACATCGCCATACTCTTGCATCTGCATCGCCAAGTTCGATTGCGCGCTGCCAGTGATGGACTGCCTCGTTATGCCTTCGCCAGTTGTAGAGCAGGCAACCTATGAGCCAGTGTGCAAGGCTGTCACTCGGGTCCGCGGTAATCGCAGACGTAAGGATAGCCTGGTCGGAAATTCGCGACGGGAAACAGCAGTCCGAATTGCACGTGCGGGCCCGCTGCCTGCAGGTTGCTGCATTTTGCTCATCACCCTGGCGATCATGAAGCCATGCGAGGGTGTAGTAGAGCATGGGTTCCGTTCCAAGTGTCTGTGTAGGAAGGTCTCGCTCCATCTCACGGTCAAATTCCTGTTGGCAGTTTTCTAATGCAATAACAGACCAGTCATACATTCCCGCATCTGCAAGTTCGATTGCGATATCTAGCCGAACTGCAATGTTAGAATGCACGACGCCATTGTTCAGGAACCATGTCATCCTGTCGACCAGGTCAAACGACCGAACGCGATCGATCAGTGATTTTGCTTTGTTTGCCCGGTTCAATCGGCGCAAAACGAGAGTCAGTAAACTTATTGCACTCGTGTTGTCCACATCGTGAGCGAGAGCCTGGCGCAGATGGTCGGCGGCTGCATGCCACTGGCGGTTTCTGCACATCAGCTGGGCGATGGCAAAGTGCGATGGAGAAGACCATGGGCTATTCCATGCCGCCTTTCCAAATGCCTCTAACGACTCGGTTAGGAGTTGGGAGGCAGCGCCATCATTTGGTGCGAGACTGTCTGCCCGATAGCGGAGACACAGACCAAGGAGGTAGTACGGTTCGCCATCCAGTGGGTTTGCATTTAACAGTGTCAGCCGTTTGATCGCTCTACGTAAATGCGCTTCGGCTTCCTCCAGCATTCCCCGCCGCAGTTGCCATTGTGCCATCGCTGTGCAGCTTCGTGCATCATCCGGATCGCGGCGAATGGCCTCCTGCCAGTATGCTGCAGGGCTGCGCGTTGCGTGCCGGTACTGCAGGAGGTGCAACCCTGTAAGATATAACTCGTCACTGCTGTTCACCTGTTCAGGCGGAAGCGGCTCCGTCGCGGGTTGAACGTCAGCAATGGGAACAACATCTGCTGGGCTGTAATCTAGCAGCGTGTCTCCTGAGCATGAACGAAGTATCACTCGAATCGTCGTTACATCTATTTCACTTTCGCTAACAATAGTCTTGATCAATGGTGTACCGGGGAGCATGTCTGCGGTTGTGGTCCAGATAGTAGAATTTTCTACGGTTATTGTTAGAGTGCCTTCTGCCTGTTCGGCAGCCACACAAATTCCCACAGTTAGTTTGTTGCCAACGCATTTAAGATTGAGAGCACCGTGTTGGGTTGCAAATGTGGCAGGGCCGATTAGTTGTATGGGGTACCAGTACTGATCCCAACTGCGCGTTTCACCCGGCATTAACCAGGAAAAATCTGGTTGGTTATCTGTAAATACTCCGGCCATCAATTCAATGTATGGGCCATCAGTATCTGTAAGATTACGATCCCAGGCGTAACCAAATTCATGATTTCCCCATGTCCACTGCTTTTTTCCGGGCGAAATGGACGGATCGGCGTAGTGCACAAGGCCCGCCCCCCGCTTGTGGTCGTACCCGCCAAAGAAGCCATAACGTGAACCCGCGCACATATAGGACGTTGGTACCGGAATGTTTGCATACCACGACAGATCATTAGGTGCATAGTTCAGTTGGGTGTTGTCAGTGTTATCGCAACATGCAGATGGAACGAAGTTAGCCGGGCACTCTTCTGGTGGAACTCCATTCATTGCGCGGTCCCTATAATCCACGCCATAGTAACGACCGGTACAGAGCGGGAATGTGCTAGTGGCGCGTCTGGCATGGTCTGCCACCACGTTGACATCGGGCGGAAAAAACGACTGGTAGCCTTCGTGAACACGAGTGGCAGCGTTAGCCCACCATAGAAATGACTGTACAAAGGCTGTACGATTACGCAAACGCACTCTTAAATGTACGGTAGCATTATCCGGGTGTAGACAGACGCCATGCATCCCTTTCATGCGGGAAATCGGATCATGGTCGCTGCACCACACGGTAATTGAGCCGTCGTCGTGATGCTCTATTTCCGTATCTGTAGGCATAAACGTAGCGGGACGATGGTGTTGCGGCCAGTTGAATTCAATTCCACCGGATATCCATGGTCCTGCAAGACCAACGAGAGCGGGCTTTATCACAGTCTGCCGATATACAACGTCGTATCCGTTGGTCAGATCCTCTATAACGTGGATGCGACCCCCAATTTCAGGAAGAATTAAAACGCGAAGGTACTTGTTCTCCAGCCATATACCATCCCATTTTCGTAAACTTGAGAATTCTGCTATCCTGCTTGTAACAGGCAGGGGATAAACTGCACCGCTGCTGCCTTGGTAAACCCGATTTTCAAGAAATGCTGGATGCTTCTCTGGTGAGTGCGGCATGTACGTTTCAAGTTCCACAGGCTCCCTTGATACCTGTACAGCAGGTTTTGCACCCGAAACCGGCGACCGAAATCGTTTTGCAGTCATAGTTAACCTCCAAACCGGTTTGGCAGTACCCAGTATCAACAGATTACCTTCACGTCTGCCGTGCAGTCTTAAGGTAGAATTTTACTAGAACTGGGCCGTAAAATGCAGTGCGATAATCTGCTATTAACTTATTAGAAACTGCTAAAGTGATAGAGAACTCGAAATTATGATTAGAGATCGCATCGCAATCGATCTGCCAGCATACCTCCATCTGCTTGCCGGCCATTATTTTCAGGATGCTGCCTACTACTCATCCAGGCCTGATGGTACAGATGACTGGCTCCTTATTGGCACTGCGGCTGGAACGGGGCAATTTGGCGTCCAGTCCGATTCGTTGCTGTACGCGATGACTGGCCGGATGGTACTACTTCCACCAGGGCAGGCTCATAATTACCGTACCGAACCGTCAAGTGGTAACTGGGAGCTACTTTGGGTCCATTTTCATCCTCGTCCACACTGGTTTGAGTGGCTGGAGTGGCCAAGACATACCAACGGGATAATGTATGTGGATGTTGCAGTAGATGGTTGGGATGAATTTGTCGCCTGCTTTAACAGGATGTATGCATGGGCCGCGAGTGCGGCTCCTCACGGTTGTGAGCTGGCGATGAACGGTTTAGAGGAGTTGCTTCTTCGATGTCACAGTCTTGTCCTCCAGCGAAAGCAACATAGGGACACCCGGATACTGGATGTAATTCAGTACATTCACCACCACCTGGAAGACGACCTTTCCGTGGACACGCTGGCACAATACGCATGCCTATCACCGTCGCGCCTGGCACACCTATTCCGCGATGAAGTTGGAATCCCGCCGCTGCAGTACATGGATCTACAACGTGTAGAGAAGGCGAAGCAGCTTTTGGTGCGGACGCACCTACCTATTGGCCAGGTAGCTGAATCAGTTGGTATGGATCCAGTCTACTTTTCGCAGCGGTTCAAGCTGCATACAGGTATGAGCCCGCGCGATTACAGAAAACTTCAACCGTGCGGTAATGTACGCCTTGGCCACGGAAATCGCGTTGCGTAACTGCACTGCTAGTACGCGTACTGTTTGTAATG
>JAJZFK010000003.1 GCA_021805405.1 bacterium | reverse complement strand
CGACATTTGTCTCCTGCTGCGCCAGCGCGGCAGACGCTTGGCGTAGTTGCGCCTGCGCGTCGGTCGGGTCAATCTGCGCGACTATCTCGCCAGCTGTCACTGCATCGCCCTCTCGCTTGTACAGCCCCACGAGCCGACCTGCGCTTTTTGCCCCTACCGTAACATCGTTAAGCGCCGTAAGAGTGCCAGTTACAAACGCCGTCTCCTGAATGGATCCTGTAACGGCTGGCGCGGTACTCACCTGGACTGCGACGCTCACCGGAGTTGCAGATTTAGTATCCGCTGGTTTCTTGCCGCCGCACCCTGCCGAAATGCCTACTGTAACAGCCAGCAGCGACCAGTATATCCGTCTATTTTTTGACATTCTGCAAGCCCCTCCCTGCACCAACTACCGATGGAGTTGGCGGTTGTGTAAATCCTACGCCCTTGATATTGTAAGCATAGCGACCCACTGCACCATCGAGTTGAGAGCGGGCCGAGTTATAATCGTATAGTGCATTTACCTGGTTCTGCTCAGCCTGAGTAAGCGCTGCCTGTGAACTGCTCACCTCCACCTGAGTGGATACGCCACTGGTGTACCGCACCATGGCAAGCCGGTAACTCTCTTTAGCCTGGCTTAAAGCCTGGTTAGAAACTGTTACCCTATCACGTGCCTGTAGTAGGTTGAGGTAAGCGTTACGAACATCCAGGTCTATCTGGTCGATAGTCTGCCGCAAAGTCGTCTGCGCAGTATCTACGTTAGCTTTAGCCTGTTCCACCTCAGCCTGCGAAATACCCCCATCCCATAACGGAAGCGAAACGCTTACAGAAACCTGGTTCGCCGTAGTCTGCGGCGAGAAACCAGCAGCATTAGGGGTGTAGGTAAACTGGGCATTCAGGTTGAGTGATGGCAGGTAGCTCCTCCTAGCAAGATAGACACCCCGGTGAGCTGCAGCTAGAGCAGCCTCTGCTCCAAGGACTTCGGGCCTCATTAATCGAGCATCCTTAACAAGCAGCGAATAGAGAGACGATTGGCCACCACGATCTGGTGATACGGCGATGGCATTTTCAGCGGTAGAGCCGTTAGCGGATGCAGCGGTGCCAACTCCAGGAGGCACATCCACCGCGCCACGGCTGGTTATTTTTATAGGGGCATCAATGGCTATACCCAGCACACTGTTAAGGTTGGCTGCTGCAAGACTCACGTTGCTTCGAGCCGTAATGAGCTGTTGCTGTGCGTTAGCTACATCAGTCTGAGCACTCAGCACATCGAAGGGAGCAACCGTCCCCGCTCTCAGCTTCTTTTGGGCATCGCTTAGCCGGGTAAGGTCATTGTTCAGTGTTTCATCTGCAACGACTACAAGAGCACGTGCACGAAGCATCGCATAAAATGCCTGCTTCACGGAAAGCACTGTCTGGTTAAGAGCAGTATTTACCCCAATGCGCGCCGCCACCTCCTGAAACGACGCCTCATCACGCGCAGCACGCAGTACCCCAGAGATATCTATTGGAAGAACTGCCTGTGCCGTCAGAACCGGTTGATCCACATTCACCAAAGTAATGTTTGTTGTTCCGAAAGTTGCCGACTGCCCCCTGTTAAGGCGTGTGTAGACAAAGTTGGCAGTCAAGGTGGGGTTGAAGGCATCATCGGCCTGCACACGCTGGCCGCGAAGTCTTTGCAGGTTTTCGATTGCGAGTGCAAGCACCCGGCTATTGGAAATCGCAATCGCCACTGCCCGCTGTAGATCAATTGGGCCGCCCGCAGTTCTACCCATAACATCCTGAAGCGTAGGCGACAGAATGATGGGTCTATCGGGAACCTGCAGGCCGTTTGACGGCTTTGGCAGCGGTGCCTGCAATCCAGTGGGTGGGGCGGTGGTCATGAGTGGTACTACACCAGTTGCTCCAGCACCATCGGTTTGCGCCAGTACCGGTACTACCAGGCTCATCCCCGCGGCGGCAGCGGCCATAGTAAGCACCAGCCGGTACGGCCTACTCCTCGTCATGCTCTTCACTCCTTTGCTGTTCTGCACGTTCAAGCGTGGCAAGCATTACATCCATGAATTCTCTCACCGATTCAACGGGAAACATCATAAGGCCCCGGTTAGACGGGTGGTTCCAGATAAGGAGACGACTTCCGGGGTGAATGTTAAGAGCCTTACGCAGATCTGCAGGTATCACTATTTGGCCGCGCTCTCCCACCACCGCAGTTCCGCAGGTATGGTCACCTGGTCCCGGTGACGCAGAATTATTCATGAGACTTGTCCATTAGGGTAAACTTTACCAATCGTCTCGCTGTAGCGGCGTATTGGCAATAGATCACATAGTTGTGTATGAAATTTCATACATTGTAGCGTTTATCACACGGCTACGGTTCCGTTAATGCAAAGTATTTCTTTCCATAGCCCAAAACCCCAGGAGATTTTATGTTAACCCAGCCAGAAAGCCCACGTTTCACTGCACACCGCTTAACCAGGCGTGATTTCGTCGCACTTGGTGCGGCAACTCTCGCGCCCCTGCTTCCGGGGTGCACCACCGGCCAGCACGGTGCGCAGGCGACCACGGCGGCCAACACGCTGAGGTACCCGCTCTCGTCCCCGCCCACAACGCTTGATCCCGCGCTGGTGCAGGACGGAACCACGATTGACCTGTTGCAAAACATCTTTGAGGGCCTTGTTGTGCTGGATTCGTCTAGCCGTGTGGTGCCGGGAATAGCGGAAAAGTGGACCATAAGCAGTGACGGCAAAATCTATACATTTAACATTAGGCAAGGTGTAAAGTTTCATAACGGCAGGTCGGTGACGGCTGCCGATTTCAAGTATAGTCTTGAGCGGGCATGTGGCCCTGCGCTTAACTCACAAACTGTCTTTTCCTACCTAAACGATATCGTCGGTGCAATGGACTGCCGTAACGGTAAGGCAACGGCTATTTCCGGTATCCGAGTGCAAGACCCATCGACGCTAGTAATTGAGATCGACCGCCCCAAGTCATACTGGCTGGACAAGATGACATACCCCACGGGATATGTGGTGTGCCAGGAGGTTATACAGGAGAACGGCGGCAAAATTGAGGCCGGCTCTGCGGTGGGAGCCGGGCCATTCAAGATTGCCGCGCCGGCGGATTACCAGAGCAACTACCAGGTTACACTCACATCTTTTTCCGGCTACCATGCGGGAAAGCCCAAACTGGATCACATTGTAAGACCGGTGCTTCCCGATCCTTCCACCAGGCTTGCTAAATACCAGGCCGACACCTTAGATATCGTGAAAATTTCGCCAACGGATGTTGACCACGTGAATGCAGACCCCACGCTGAAGCCAGATTTGCACCTTTACCCCCGTGCAGCTACCTGGTACCTCGGCATGAACAGCGCTGCGCCAGGGTCGCCTTTTGGCGATAAGCGCGTGCGCAAGGCGTTCGCTATGGCAATAGACAACGGTGCGATTACACAGGTAGCCCTTAAAAATTTGATGGACCCTGCCAACAGCGTAGTACCGCCCGGCATGGGTGACTACCACTCCACCTGCGTACCTCTACCGTTCAGTCCTTCTATGGCACGAACCATGCTGGCATCTGCTGGGTATGGCACATCCCGGCCGTTTCCGTCGCTCGCGCTCACTTTTCGGAACGATTACCAGTGGGTGGCCGACAGTGCGCAGGTACTCGCACATCAGTTGCAGCAAAACCTGGGTGTTACGGTGCAGTTACAGCCTATGGAGTGGGGACAGTTTCTGGATAACCTTGACAGAAAGACCATGCCTCTCGCACTAGAACGCTGGGAAGCCGATTACCTCGATCCACAGGACTTCCTCTCCACTCTCCTGCACACGAGCCGCAAGGTTAATGGCCAGGAAGACCACCCCGAAAATAATACTGGCTACAGCAACGTCCAGTTTGATCAACTATGTGACGAGGCAGATGGCGAACTGGACCCAGCAAAGCGAATTGCGCTTTACCAGAGAGCCGAACAGATAGCGATCAACGATGCACCCTGGAAGCCCCTGTTCTTCCAGAAGGACGTAGAACTCGATAAACCACGCGTGCACGATATAAGGGACTGTGCGCTGGGACATCTACCCTTTACCACGACCTACGTTAGCGGCTAGATATGCTCAAAACGATTCTTCGCCGCTGCGGGCAGGCCATACCCACCATGTTCCTCATCCTGCTGGTGGTGTTTGCCGCCGTCCGTTTGGCCCCATCCAGCCCAGCTGATATCCTGCTTGGTCAGCATGCCAACGCTGCCTCGCGCCAGGCGATTAATCACCAGTTTCACCTGGATGAGCCATTGCCGGTGCAGTTTTGGCTCTACCTTAAGGGCGTATTCCTACATGGCAGTTTGGGTGAGTCGTACATTCAGCGGGGACAGTCTGTAACCTCCATCCTATCGGCACAGTTTCCTGTAACGGTACAACTTGCAATACAGGCGATGCTGTTTGCCGTAGTGCTTGGTTTACCGCTGGGCATCGTCGCCGCCTACTATCAGAACACCTGGATAGACAGGCTGGCCATGGCGTTCGTAGTGGCGCTAACGTCCGTTCCTTCGTTTGTGCTCGGTCCAATTCTGGTCCTTGTGCTCGCAATAAAGTTCCATCTGCTACCTGTTGCGGGCTGGGATTCTCCCGTGTATACCATATTGCCTACGGTTACGCTGGGAGCGCGTACTGCTGCTCAACTTGCACGATTTCAGCGTGCAGCGCTCCTGGATGTACTTAGCCAGGACTATCTTCGCACTGCTCTTGCAAAGGGGTTAACACGTTCGCGCGCCCTGAGGAAGCATGCGCTGCGAAATGCTTCGCTGCCGGTACTTACGGTGTTGGGCGTCAATTTTGGAAACCTGCTTACGGGTTCCTTTGTGGTAGAAACACTCTTTCACGTGCCAGGCATAGGGTATCAGTCTATTCAATCTATTAACAATCGCGACTACCCCGTTATTCAGGGGGTTGCGCTGCTGGTTGCAGCAATCTACGTAACTGTTAACCTTGTGACGGATCTACTGTATCGCGCGGTTGATCCGCGGGTCCGCGATCTTGAAAGCCAACAAAATTGATACACGAGACCGCAATGTGGTCATCTTCTAGCCCGGGGCGGATCGCAGCCCGGCGACTTTTGCGCAACCCCATAGCGGTGTTAAGCAGCATATTCGTTGTTGCCATGATTTTTTGCGCGATATTCGCACCATTTATTGCCCCGTTCCGGTATGATTATGAAGACACGTCACATTACACATCCACGCCTTCGCGTCCAGATACCCGGCATCTTCTTGGAACCGACACGCTAGGAGAGGACGTTCTAAGCCGACTGATTTACGGTTCACGCATATCGCTAACCGTTGCAACAGTCACTATCATCATTGAGTGTATCATTGGGTTACCGTTAGGATTGGCTGCCGGGTTTTATGGCGGCTTTATCGATACAGCTTTGATGCGAATTACGGACGCAATGTTCGCGTTTCCTGATATTTTGCTGGCTATCCTGCTGCGAGCGGTAATCGCTCCGCCATCCGGCCAGCCGCTACCTGCCTACATCAACCTGGGCACTCTCTTTTTTGCACTGGGCATGGTGGGCTGGCCGCCACTTGCAAGGCTGGTTCGCGGGCAAGCGCTCTCGCTGAGAGGCAAAGAGTACGTAGATGCAGCCCGTTTGGCGGGAGTTAAT
>JAJZFK010000015.1 GCA_021805405.1 bacterium | reverse complement strand
CTGGGGAGCTGCCTTACATGTTTCATACCATACCCGTATTAACACCATTCACTCTTGTCGCCGTTGCTGGTGCCTGGTACATACTTTTCAAAACCCGTGCAGGTTTAGAAATACGCGCATGCGGTGAAAAGCCGTCGGCAGCGGCTGCAAGCGGCATAAACGTGCTGAAGCTCAGAACTTATGTCACGATTTTTGGCGGCGTTCTTGCAGGTATTGGAGGTGCATTTCTTTCGATTGGCCAAAACAATGCGTTTGCCGAAAATATGTCGGCCGGCCGCGGGTTTATCGCACTCGCAATTGTAACAGCAGGCAGATGGAACCCCATAGGCTGCCTTATTGCAGCACTTATATTTGGCCTGACCGACGCCCTGCAGTTTCAAGGACAGGCAATTGGTATGGATCACTACTACCGACTTTTACTTTCACATCTTCATTTATTGACAGTTGCAAGGCATTTTAATATAAATCACGTACCTTACAACCTATTTCTGGCTGTTCCATACGTAGTAACATTGGTGATACTAATGGGTAGCAGTAAGTCTACAAGGGCACCTGCATCGTTAGGTAAGCCCTATGTCAGGATATAAACAACGAAGTTGCGAGGCAACGTTCAGGAATTACACGATGACTTCTACGCTTGAACAACTGTACAGCCAGGTTTTGACCGAACTAGGCGAGGATACTACCCGGGAGGGCCTACTGCGGACGCCTCATCGTGTAGCAGAAGCTATGCATTTTATTACCCAGGGCTACAGCCAGGACCTCATTACAATAGTGAACGACGCTATTTTCCACGAGTCCTCAGACGACATGGTTCTTGTACGAGACATAGAGTTCTTTTCAATGTGCGAACATCACATGTTCCCATTCTTTGGCCATGCCCACATCGCCTACATACCTGACGGCAAAATTATTGGTCTTTCCAAACTTGCGCGAATAGTGGATATGTTCGCTCGCAGATTGCAAGTGCAGGAACGAATGACATCCCAAATTGCCGAGGCTGTAAATGAGGTCCTTAATCCAGCGGGCGTAGCTGTAGTAGTGAAAGCACGGCATCTATGTATGATGGCACGTGGGGTTGAAAAGAAGAGCAGCGAAATGATTACAAGCCACGTGCTAGGCGTTTTCCGTGAGGACAGAGCAACCCGCGCGGAGCTGATGAATCTGCTCAACAGCCGCACGGGTCCGTACTAAGCCTTGTGAGCCTACTCTCTAATTCGCGGTGGGTTTATCTGTCCTGTTGGTCTTAAGTACAGCGCTAAACACCGTACCAGGCTTAACCTGCACTGTGCCCTCAAGGTCCGCACCCTCGCTGGTCACCCAGGTATCTCTGCCCACAAGATTGAGAGTACCCGCTGACTGATCACTAAAGACTGCCAGCCGCGAACCGGCGGCACGTAATACCGGCTGATGATGGGACCCGTTCCAAAACGACGTCAGCCCGGCTGACCCAGCAATGGATCGTAAAAGCGCACCAGTAACAACAGGTGTCATTACGAGGATTGATGTCCACGCTTGATGCCTCATGATGGCAAGCGCAGTTTTACCGGAGGAGTTTGTCGCAGCCCTAATGGCTGCCCTATCTGTAATGGTAAACGTTGGGCTTACAGATAGTTGCGAGCCCAACCTGTCACCCTCTTTTAAACCATTAAGAGCACTATCCTTGCAAGCTACAACTCGTATTTGCAGCCCGGTCTCCACCTCTTCGCGCTTTAACTTTATGCCAGTAAGTTTGGCAATGTTGTCGCTACTTGCCCCGGACTCGCCCTGCAGGCCCACCCCCCAGAACCATACTATTGTTTGCTCCCGGTTCTTTAGCTTGCCATCCAGCTTCTGCTTATCTGCGTCCGATAAGTAATAGAGGTTTGCCGCAAGTGTCATGGGGTGCATGGGAAAGTCTTTGCGGTAGACGTCGGAAAAGAGGTAAACATCGAACGACAGACCGCTCATGGCTGCTTCGCGAATAAGGTCGTTACACGAAACATCGTGAACCTGTTTGGCTGCCTCGCTCTGCGTGGTAGTCCGCATAGCTGACGAGTCTAACAAAACGGCTGCTGCAGACGTTCTTGCTGCCTCTCGCACAGCAGACAACTTCATGTTTTTAAGAGCGCCCGACCAGTCATGCTGTGAGGGACCAATGGGTACCACCAGGGACGACTGATGCACGTTTACGAGAACGGATGCGGCTGGTGTGAGAGCCGTTTCCTGCTGCACCACCATCTTGTTGCGAAGACCAAGACTGCCGGTTATCAGTCGCACTACAGCAGAGCAGCCCTCTGTGGGGCCCAGGAAAAAGTCAATGGCACTACAATCCGCCAGCTGCTCGGCGATTCCACCTGGAGTAGAAACACCGGCATGTAGTGCGGCGCAGTTTGCACCCACGAGCATACTCGAATTAGCATTTTTTACCGCATCGGCTAGCGCAATAAGCGCATCGTTGATTGTCGAGTGTATGGCATCCCAGTAATCGGCCGCCGTTATATCTGTTAGCCCGGCACGCGCGAAAACTACCGAGGAGTCGGATTTACGTTCAAAGAGTCGAGGGCACCGCAATGTATGAAAATCGAGTGTAGGCTCATTCCATGCTTGGCGCAACAGATTAACGTTACGCCGATACCTATCGCGAACTAGAGATCGCAACCTTTCAGTCATGGCGCGCCCAGTATCACGAAGTCTTGGATCCTGGTAAACACCCCACCCCCCGGCGCGCGTCGTAATTATTATTGCGGCAAGCGGGTGCATGGTCCGCGCAGTAAGCAGATTACGCACAACAGTCTCCGCAGCTCGCAACCACCTGGGCGAGGCCCACGATACCAGTGGCTCGCCGGGTGCTGCAAACACGGCGGCTTCCTGACTGTTTGCCGCCAGCCACTCGGCAGATGGCTCGCAGTTCCACTCAAGTATCACCTGTGCATCCGGTGCAACGCTAAGCAGTGGTTTCATGGCCGCGTTCAACGCACTGCCTAGCTCCTCACGATTGTCGATAAAGGGAATGTCAAATCCGCGAAGCACAAACAGCTGAACGCCAGCATTTACTGCTGCCGCAATCTCTTGTTCACCGGATGTAGGCAGTACCACGGCGATAAGGCCGGGAATCGGCTTGCTCCCGCTGCAAAAGACCGAACGCCCAGAATGTTGGCGTATTTCTAAACCCGCATGCCGCAACTGCTCTGCACGATGACTTGCTATATTCAATAATAAATTCCTTAGATTTTAGAATGGCTTGACCGGAACTCCGTTACGTCGTACCTCAAAATGACAGTGCGGACCGGTAGCCATGCCGGTCATACCAACCAGCGCGATAACGTGTCCCCGTTGCACTCTCTCGCCAACATGCACCAGTATACGCGAACAGTGAGCATAAAGGGTAGTAAGTCCCCCGCCGTGATCAATAATTACCGTGTTTCCGTAACCGCGCACGTAATGTGCCAGAATTACAGTGCCCGTGCCTGCGGCGTGAATAGGTGTGCCCATAGGTGCCCCTATGTCCACACCAGTATGCATCAGCCATCTATGTAGTATGGGATGAAACCGCATACCAAACGGAGATGTAATCGGCCCGTTCAACGGCCTTATAAATCGACCCCGCCAGATTGGTGCCTCGCTGAAATGTGCTTCAGCTCGCCGCTGCTGCTCCCTGGTGTGGTGTGGATGGGCAGCCGCCCAGGCCTCCTCCTCGGCACGACGCCTGGAATCCAGTTCGGACGACAGTAGCCTTACCGTATCTGCCATTGCGGCTGCCTCGCTCGCCATGACATCCAGTTGATCCTGCTCCTGCTGTCGCTGCGCGTACGTATCATTTAGGGCACTATTGTCTTGAGCCAACGATGAGAGATACGCCTGTTTGTGTTGTTCAAACACCACGGCGAGCGCTCTCTGCCTATCCTCCTGCCTCTCAATTCGCACTTTCACTGCATGCAGGTGTGCAATGTTGCGCTGAATGGACCCTATGAGATTGATATCGCTTTGAACGATCTGGTGAATGTATAGCTGCCTAGCCAGGAGGTCCTGCATCGAGCGCGCCTGTAAGAGAACCTGCGCATAGGTAGTTTGCCCCCGCATGTAAGCGGATCTTATGCGCTCGGAAAGCAGGTTCCGGCGTTGCCTAAGCTTGTTTCGCGTATATACCCAGTCCTGCAATGTGCTGAAGTGTCGAGTTTCGAGCTGCTGCATGGTGTTACTTACTGAGATAAGCGCGGAGCGCGCGGCCTCAACACGCACGCGCTTTTTTGAAATAGACCTATGAAGGTGATTGGCTTTTTTGTCTGCCTGATGAATACGGCTGCGAATCACAACGAGATTGTGGTGCAGGTTATGCAGCTTCTCAGCGAGCAACCGTTTTCTACGTATTGCCGCGTGCGCTTGGGAGAGCGATATCACCCTATGAACAGGTTTACGCTTGACATGGTGAGAAACGTAGTGGCGGTGCCTTGTCTTGCGATAGTGTCGTGGAGTTGCGAGCAGGGGCAGCGCGATGAGAGTAGCGAAAATCACCACAAGGGCCACAATGCCCGCCAACTTCCTCATCATAGACGTACAAACCGGTGAATCGCCAATATGCTGCCTGCTAAACCTACAAGTGCACCGGTTAAACCAAGAAACCCAAATACCTGCAGAGGGCCAACTAACGCCGGGGCCTGTCCAATTAGTGGAGAATGAAGTGTTGCGGTGAACCGCGAAACCTGTGCAGCGGCAACAACCAGTGCGACCGAGGCAACTATTGACCCACAAATACCGTGGAACAGCCCCTCAAATATCAGTGGGCACCGTATAAACCACGATGTTGCGCCTACGAGTTTCATAATTTGAATCTCACGACGGCGCGAATATACTGTTAGCCTTATAGTGTTATATACAATGAGCAGAGTTGCCGCAGCAAGTGCCAAAGCAATAAACATGCCAATATTTCTAACAATCGCAGCAAAACCCATTAGCACTCGCACCTCATATTCCGCGTCATTCACGTGCATAATCTGCGGATACTGCTTTTGAGTGCGAAGCCATTGCGCCAGTTCTGCAACCTTGTCACTGGAACGTGCCTCAACCTGTAGCCGATCCATGAGTGGGTTTGCCTGAAGCGAACGCGTAAGCGTGGGTTCTGTGTTTCCCAGGTCCGCCCAAGCCTGCTCCTTGGTCGTTAAGGTTACAGACCGCACCAGTGGATTCGCACTGATACCTGCCTTAGCAGCAAGCGTATCAGCACGGGTAGCCCCAGGCTTCATAAACACATCAATAACGTTGAACTGCTCTGGCTCCTGGGCAACAATCTCATGGATCCGGTATGCAGTCCAGGTGGTCCCGCCTAAAACCATGAGCGTAACTGCCACCGTTGCGAGGGCAGCCACAGACATCCACAGGTGGCGCCGGATATTCAGCCAACCCTCGTGCAACAGGAAACCTAAGCTGTTGATCTTCATCTGTCATCCCCGACGGAATCTGGCGTCATACCGTCATACCTACCGCAAGCCTCGTCGCGTACCAGTGTGCCTTCCCGAAACTCCAGTACACGCCGTTCGCGTCTGTCTACAATCGCTACATCGTGCGTGGCAACCAGTACGGTTGCGCCGGTAGCATTAATGTCGTGTAGCAACTCTACAATTCCCAGGGAGGTATCGGGATCAAGGTTTCCGGTTGGCTCATC
>JAJZFK010000448.1 GCA_021805405.1 bacterium | reverse complement strand
AGAATATCACACTATATCTAGTCTGTCAACAAATTTTTTTAACAATTTCCTGGGACGTGTGCGGGTACAGGTGAAAACGAGTTGGTAAACGTGTAACTAAGTACCCTACATGGTAGTAGGGCCGGTAACCTTGCAAGGTTACCGGCCCTAAGGCGAGGATGTGCGAAATTTAATGTGTCATCGCTTGCGGAATTTCGCTGCTAACACTCCTGCCGATGAGATAAGGCAGAATGCAGTGGATGAAGGCACCTCTGGCACCGAAGGTGGGGCACCGGGCGTGAGCAGGAACGCGGCTGGCGTTGAGTTTGGATCCACCCCGTAGCCTACGATATCGCCGTTGCTATTGATGCCGGTTGCTCCTTGCAATTGCCAGCCGTCCAGTTGGTTTACCAGGCTGTTAAGGTTGTACATGGTGCCAGCATCTGTTACAAACGCATTCAGGCTGCCTGAGGAATCGCTAGACGTACCCACCACCACGCCCGCAGAGTTAATTGCATACGCCGTGCTAAAATTTCCTGCACCACCCAGGGCTCCCAGATCTGTTATGCTACTGTTTGAGTACGAAAACGCGTGCTGCAACGGCCCAAACGCTCCGCTGGCAACGTCGGCAGAGCCAACGACCACTCCGCTAGAGTTTATCGCGTTGCCAACACTATTAGAAGAGCTTGCTGAAGGCAGAAGTGTGGGAAGGGTATCAAGAGACCCGGAGTTTAGGTTGTAAACGAATGCGTGCTGAATCCCTGCTCCGTCCTGCCAGTATCCTGTGACATCACCGTTGCTGTTGATGCCGTTCGCCTTGCTCTCCACTGCTGCTGCACCCGCGGAGTTTATGGCGGAGTTCAGGTCCGTCATTGTACTATTGGCGTACACAAAGGCATGCATCGTGTAACCGGCTGTGGTTGTACCACTTGCATCGCCCACGATCACTCCGCTATTGCTGATGCCCAGGGCCTCACTATACTGAAAACCTGGCAGTGTTCCTAGCTCTGAGATGGTGGTAGAACCGGAAGCGAGCATAAACGCGGTAGCTGCGCCACTGGAGTCCTCGGAACCCACAATAGTGCCACTGTCGTTGATTGCGTATCCCATACTGTTTTGCGGAAAGGAGCCAAACTGTGTATTTAATGAGTTCACATCCGCAAGATTGGTACCCAAAGCGGTAAAGGCATCGCTGGTAAACGAGGATGTTGTTTGGTATCCAGTTATGGCGGCAGAATCATTGATGCCGCTTGCAGTGCTACCAGCAGCACCTTGCATAAGTGGTATCTCAGAAATATTGTAGTGAAGAGGTCCAGCCAGAGCACCCGAACTTAGCAGGGTTGCTGCACCGATCAATGCTAACCTGCCTGCAGAACGGATGGGGGGAAGTTGGCGCATTCTACGTTGTCCTTTTTAATCAACTAGTTGGAAACCAGGATGTAGCAAAGGGTTTCCGGGTAGACAGACTGGATTTGAACACACTATTTGAACTCTGCGACGGTAGCAGAACGACTACGGTAAACAACCAGGCGACAAATACCGCCAGGATACATCTCTATAAAACCTCTGAACATGCAATGCGCGAGTTGACGAAAACTAACCTGCGCACCCCGTTTTGGCAAGGAAAGCTACCATAAGGAGCCGAACAATTTATACTACCACTGAATTATAGAACAGACAACTGCAATTCCTGCCAGAATAGCTGCACTGGGTACTGGTGAGGGGCCAATGCATGCTGGCACAACGCCACATTTCCAAAAATTGGCGGCTTGTTTTTATCGCTCAGATCGATTTTTTGAGAGGTAATGGATATTTGTAGCCATAGTGCTAGTAAATGCACCAAATGGCCGGGCGCGGTCGTATGATGGTATACTTTTCTTAATAGGCCGGAAGGCAGTGTGGCCGCCGTGTCGTAAATTTATGAGGTTTCAAAATGCAAGAAGTGGGCGAAAGACCCATAACTGAAATACGTGAAGGTCTTAGTTTTGATGACGTGCTACTTGAACCGCGCGAGAGCAACGTTCGGCCCGATCAAACGGATCCGCGTACAGTTGTTGCGCGCGATATTTTGCTGCGTTCACCCATCTTAAGCTCCCCAATGGACAGGGTCACCGGGGCCAGGATGGCTATTGCGATGGCGCGCGAGGGCGGTATCGGCATCCTGCATAGAAATCTTACTCCACTGGCACAGGCTGAAGAAGTCGATAAGGTTAAGCGATCGGAGCATGGAATTATTGTAGATCCTATCAGCCTTCCACCCGATCGCACCATTCAAGACGCACTGGATATTATGGAGCGGTACCATATCTCGGGCGTTCCAATAACCGAACCGGTATCCGGTGTCCTTGTGGGAATCCTCACTAATCGCGATATTCGTTTTGAAACCAACTATCGCCGCGCAATCTCCGAAATAATGACTACAGACGCCTCTCGACCGGGAGGCCTGGTTACCGCGCCGCCAGGTATCACGCTTGAGCAGGCTCAGGACATTCTACAGAAGCACAGGATTGAAAAGCTTCCTATTGTAGATGGTAGTCGCCGCCTGTTGGGCCTTATCACGATAAAGGACCTTCAAAAGGTGCGTGACTATCCAAACGCCACTAAAGACAGCCGTGGGCGACTGCGGTGCGGTGCTGCCATCGGTCCCCTGAGAGATCCCGTTGGTCGTGCTGCTGTGCTGGTAGAAGCAGGCGTGGATCTTATTGTAATTGACGCCGCTCACGGTCATTCCTCTGGTGTGCTTACGGCTCTTGAGGCCGTGAAACGCGAATTCCCGGACCTTCCCGTTATGGCGGGTAATGTAGCAACAGCGGAGGGGACTCGTGCCCTGATTGAGGCTGGCGCTGATTCCATTCGTGTGGGCTTGGGCGCTGGTTCCATCTGTACCACCCGTATCGTAAGCGGTGTGGGCGTTCCGCAGCTTACGGCGGTTCTGGACTGTGCGACCGAGGCCCGCCGATACGGTATACCCGTTATCGCCGATGGCGGAATCCGCTGGAGCGGTGACGCAGCTAAGGCTTTAGCTGCAGGTGCCTCTGCAGTAATGGTGGGCAATATGCTGGCAGGTACAGATGAGGCGCCCGGCGGGGTTATTCTCTATCAGGGACGAGCCTACAAGGATTATCGGGGTATGGGCAGCGAAGGAGCCATGCAGGAAGGGTCCAGTGACAGGTACGGCCACGACTCCAACGCACGGCACGTACCAGAGGGAGTGGAAGGCCGGGTCCCCTACAAAGGCGCCCTACAGGATACGTTCTACCAGCTGCTGGGTGGCATTAAATCCAGCATGGGGTATGTTGGGGCTGCGACGCTACAGGAGTATCATGCAAGGGCAAGGTTTATGAGGCAAACCGGCGCAAGTCTACGTGAGAGCCATGTGCACGACGTGTGGATCACCAAAGAGCCACCCAATTACAGCAGTGAGTATGCGCTCAACGAGAGCGGCCGAGAGTAGCGACGGCATAGTTCAAAACGAGGGCGCATATATCCGAGTATTGCAAAAAAGAACAAGGAAACTGAGAAGCGGACTATGATTCACAACGTCATTGTGCTGGGTTCTGGACCCGCCGGCTACACTGCGGCACTATACGCGGGCAGGGCAAACCTCAAACCGCTAATGATCGATGGTGGCGTGGGGCAGGGGCAGGAGATGCAGGGCGCTGGCGGGCAGCTCATGTTAACCACGGAGGTAGAAAACTACCCTGGTTTTGAGCATGGCATCCAGGGCCCAGATTTGATGCAGGTTATGCGCAAGCAGGTTCAACGCTTCGATGTGCAGATCGTTGAGGAGATGGCTGACCGCGTGGACCTTTCCTCTCGACCTTTTACAATCACAGCGGCAGGTAAAGAATACCAATGTAAGACGCTCATCATTGCAACAGGCGCATCGGCAATGTGGCTGGGTTTGCCCGAGGAGCGGCCGGCGCATGAAGGCGGGTTAGGGGGGCGAGGCGTTTCTGCCTGCGCAACCTGCGACGGCTTCTTTTTCCGTGGACAGCATGTAGCCGTAGTCGGTGGCGGTGACACTGCCATGGAGGAGGCAATTTACCTGACTAATCACTGTGCAACCGTCACCGTCGTTCACCGCAGGGACTCTTTGCGCGCTTCCAAGATAATGCAGGAAAGAGCGCTCAAAAACCCCAAAATTAAGTTTGTATGGAACTCCAAAATTGAACGGATCAACGATCCAGCAGCGGGCGAGGTAACATCACTTACACTACGCAACGTGGTAACAGGTGAACAAAGTGAACTACCGGTTACCGGGCTTTTTGTAGCTATTGGCCACCGGCCAAATACGTCACTGTTTCGCGGCGTACTGCAAACCGACGAGAGCGGTTACCTGGTTACTCACAACGATGTACGTACCAATGTAGTAGGAGTTTTTGCGTGCGGCGATGTGCAGGATACCGAATATAGGCAAGCTATTACAGCTGCCGGATCTGGTTGCATGGCAGCGATACAGGCCGAACGCCTGCTGGAAGCCGAGAACTCTGGAATCGAGAGTACTAGCGAGACCTGGTAGGGTGTGGTGTACTGCTAAATTGGGTCCAGTCAGGTTTGGTGCACGAACTGAGAGCGACTCCAGGCTAACACAGCTGCACCTTACCATCTCAGGTTTTTCTTTTAGATGAAAGGTTAAATGGCCATGTCTATTGACTTTGTAGTACTTTCGAAAACCAGGCTGATGAAAAATGCGGTACCGGAAAACGATGAAGTTCTTAGGCATCTAAAGGAATACATAAAGTACTTGCACGATTGTACCGAGAGCTATATCTTGCCAGTGCCGTTTACGGTAGCGGTGACTGGCAGCGACCGTGTTGGTAATGAGGTGATTGGGCACGTTACTGCTAATTCGTTGGCTAGACGGTACGATGATTATGGCCAGGATGTTCCTCTCTACCTGGTTTCGAAGACGGGATTGTTGTACAAATTTGTGCGCTCGTATGTTACACTGGCATCTCGGCGTAGAGCCGATATCTGGAGGCATTCCACAGACATTGAGGAAACTATAAATAACTTGACGGCAGACTCCTGGACGGCTCGTTATAATTGCCCACCCAAGGACCTGATTGAACAATTGCATAGATTACAGGAAACCATAAACCGGCTTAATGCTGCAGACAGCAACGCCGGCGACTCACCTTGCGACGTTTGACATTACAGCGTACACTTTGGTTGCAAAGATGTTTTGGTGAACCATTTTATATTCGTGATTACCAATCAACTTATAGGCTGGCATTCGGCGCAATTAAGGA
The DNA here is from genome assembly GCA_021805405.1 of bacterium. Lineage (GTDB taxonomy): Bacteria > Armatimonadota > Chthonomonadetes > Chthonomonadales > Chthonomonadaceae > JAJZFK01. Next base: position 408 of record JAJZFK010000448.1, on the reverse strand, counting down.
TGCAACAATTCGGTAATCCCGGTGGGTATTGTTAACCTTCGCGCAATGTTTGAACCTAATGGATTGTTGGCAAGATTACCGTTGGGTAATCCATGAGCGGTTGCTGTCGTCTCACCCAAACGTGGAGAGCTGTTGGAAAAGGTCGCATTCTGGGTCGCGCAGGTGTAACTTAGGCAAAGGTTCAGGCGATGCACCTGGCTCGGCACGTTAGCGCGAGTGTTGTAACGAACGATGGTTCTAAATGTCATCTCGATGGTTATCGAGAATGTAAGGTAATTATTATGATGTGGGCCAAGACCCGCTGGTAGCGGACCTGTTATTAAGTTGCACGAGGAACTCTACGATGCGCTCTTGGGTGATCATACCTGCAGGTACCGAGCCGGGGTTATTTGGATCAATGACCAAGAT
>JAJZFK010000451.1 GCA_021805405.1 bacterium | reverse complement strand
GATAAGCTAGTAATGGATCGATTGTGTTAGCGTTACATTTACCGTTAACAGCTGAGCATGCATCGCCCGCAAAACAAGGGAAAGAGAGGGCCTTTCACATAAACCGTAAAGGGAAAGCGATAGGGCCTGCACATTACAGTTAATTGTAGAGAACAGGTGAGAATCTTCTCGCGTTGTGCGACAGGAGTGGTAATGCCGTGCCAGTTTACAATTCCCCAAGCTGGCAACGGCTTAAAGGCTATACTTCGAGGTTAGCAAATCTACTTGTCTCCGCATCGGGAGCTAGCGGGTTCTGCGCCCTTTCACCCGTCGTGAACTCATGATACTGGGCAAGCGCCCACAGCGGAAAGTAGTGCCGGTAGAAGTGATACCGAAGGTAGAACACGCGTGGAAAACCAGTACCCGTAAACCACTCTTCGTGCCATGTGCCTGCTTCCGTTTGGTTGTTCAGGAGATAGTCAACACCCCGCTTCACGGAACCACTGGTGAGGTCGCCAGCATTGAAGAGCCCCATCAGTGCCCAGGCTGTTTGTGAGGGTGTGCTTGGGCCAGATGCCTTCGGGCTATCTGGCTCGTAGCTCTGGCAGGTTTCACCCCAGCCACCATCCTCGTTTTGCACGCTGTGAAGCCACTGCACGGCGCGCTGAATGCGTTCGGTGTGCATGTTTTCACCTATGCGGGCAAGACCACGTAAAACTTGCCAGGTGCCGTAGATGTAGTTAACGCCCCATCTGCCAAACCAGGAACCATCGGCCTCCTGATTTTTATACAGGTACCTTATGGCACGTCGAACTCGTGGATCGCTACGTCCAATACTGAAATAGGAACACATCTCAAGCGTACGGGCAGTAATGTCGGCAGATGACGGATCGAGCATTGCGTTGTGATCCGCATAAGGAACGTACTGAAAAAGTACCCGGTTGTTGTCCTTGTCAAAACTACCCCAGCCGCCATCGCGGCACTGCATGCCAAATACCCAGTCTAAACCTCGCTTCATGGAAGCTTTCACATTGGCTGGCGCATCTGTCCAGTGTTCGTCATTTGGGCAATAGGCCTTGTAGAGAGCCATGAGCACCATGATGGAGTCATCAACATCGGGATAAAACTCATTCTCCATCTCAAAGTACCAGCCGCCTGGCTCCAGATTGGGTGCCATAACAGACCAGTCGCCTTTGCGCGTGGTCTGTTTGGAAAGCAGCCACTCGCCAGCGCGCTGAAGTTGATCGGTTTCTGCAGGGCAGCCACTATCCACTAGTGCGTTAACGGAGAGAGCAGTATCCCACACGGGAGAAACACACGGCTGAAGCCTGATAGTGCGGTCATCCTCTATTTCAAACGCCGCCAGTTCCTTCAGCTCCTTGGTTATTGCATGATGATCGTTAGCCAGCCCCATACACTTGTAGGCCATGACTGCATGTGTCATAGCGGGGAAAATTGCGCCCAGGCCACCGCTCTTCTCTTCACGTACTAGCAGCCATTCTAACGATCGCTGCAGTGCAAGTTTGCGAAAGGGCTTAAACGGACTGTCGTGATAGACCTTAAGTACACGATCCATAACCAGGAAGACATTTCTCCAGGTTACCAGGTTACTGTCCCAGTTAAGGTGGCGCGTATGTCGGTCACGTTCATCCACGAACAGCTCATCTATGTGGGCGTGATCTGGAATCGCACGATGGGGACGAACGGAGTTGATCATGGCCAACGGTACAAGGATGGCACGTGACCATGATGACATTGCGTATATATTAAAATAGAACCACCGAGGGAGCAAGATCATCTCTGGTGGAATGGTGGGGACGCCGTGCCAGTCATACTGGCCAAAAATGGAGAGATATAGCTTGGTGAATGTATTGCACCGGGTGACCCCACCCATCTGCAGTATCGCCTTACGGGCGCGGCGCATAAACGGCTCTGTCTCACGGTGCCCAGCAAGTTTACAGGCAAAGTACGCTTTTACCGAGGCGCTGACTTCGGACGGGCCACCGGGATAGATAGACCAGGATCCTTCCGGATTCTGTTTACTGCGGATATAGTTGGCTAGTTTTTTGAATTTCTCAGGATCATTGTGCCCTAAAAACTGGAGCAGAAGAATGTACTCGCTTTCGAGTATGGTATCACCTTCCAGCTCGGCTACCCAGTGCCCTTCAGGGGCCTGTCTGTCCAACAAATAGTTTTGTGCAGCACGCACAGCAGTACGAACCGCATCTAGCGATATTGAAGGTAGATTATGTAAATTAGGAATTCGCGACGCATTGTGTATGACGGCCTGGTCAAGGCCCGGCATGTCCTGCGTTTCAACTCTCATATTCAACGATACACCGTCCAGAGAGGGTTTCGGACCGCCAGATCACCCGCAAGTTCAGGGGTCTAGCCTTCGAGATTTAGACATCGCGCATTGTGAGCAAACTCACACCTGTGGAATAAGACGCGAACGCGCGTCGAACTATTCAGGCATACAAGATGACAATGCTATTGTAGCCGTGGATACATATGTAAGTCAAGCAGTTGTATTGCTGTATTTTACATAAAATTGTAAGGCATCACTAGCTATACGAACGACTGTAGTCTTTGGTGACGAAAAGTTTTAAAGTTCCGCGTACCAATCGTAACCCTGTTCTGCCCAATAGTCCGCTGGGCGCTGGTTTGTGTAGTGGATGTTTCCAATGCGCTTTATGTTCTTCACGCCGTATTTTACAGGGATAATGAGGCGCAAGGGTGCGCCGTGTTCCTGTGTTAGTGGCTTTCCATTCATTTCATAACAGAGCAGTGTCTGCGGATGGCGTGCGCTCTGCATATCCAGGCCCACAAAATATTGCTTGTCCGGCGTCGACATGCTTACGAAGTTGGGATAGGCTGGAACACCGTTTACTGGCGGTAACGGGTTGCCACTATCATCGGTTTTGAGTGCGGGAGAATACTTCTCCATAAAGTCAACTAATCTTGCGCCGCGCCAGCTCATGATATAGCTCCAGCCCTCAATACATTTGAATTGGGTGATGATCGTATGAGCAGGCAGCTTCTTTATGTCATCCAGTGTAAACGACCGTGTGTCGGGGTCACCGGTAGATGTATCCAGACCGCTCACTTTCAGCGTCCATGTGGAGAGATCCTGTATGTCACTCAATCCAACGTCGCCATTTGTACGCGCACGTGTTATCTGGGTTGATCGAAACGTAGGTGCCAGGTGACCAGTGGAGGCAAAATCGTGCCATATCTCTTCGTTAACCTGCAGCGCGCGGCGAAGTGGCCAGGGTATCCCCTGCCGCGTTCTGCGAGTGTCCACCCAGTGGCGTGCCCCAAGTACAAATGCAATACCTACGGCTCCCTTAACAAGACTTCGGCGACTCATGCGCCGCATTTGCTGCTCAACATCCGAATCGTCTGGGGGCGTCAGCTTTATTGGCTGCTCTTCGTTGGCGGTCATGATAGCGGCGCCTCCTTATCGGCTATGATGTAGCCTGTTACCATGGCGCGGAAGTTGTTCCAGCCTGCGCGGATTACCTGAAGTATATGAATGACAAAAAAGGCAACATAACCCATCGTGAGCCAGAAATGAAGAAATCTTGCCATTTCATAACCGCCTAGCAGGTTGGTTATCCATGACAGTTGAATTGGCTTGTAGATTGCTAATCCTGTGACAAGCGAACCTGCACCCATGAGCACAATGGACGTATATGCCAGTCGCTGCGCCCCGTTGTACTTAGCATGGGAGGGTGCGTTCTTGCGAAGGTGAAGGTCATGCAGTACTACCTGTACTGCCTGTCGCAGGCTATCTCGTGTTGGTGCTATTTCTCGCCATTGCCCCGACAGAGCCAGGAAACTGACGTAGAGTATGCCGTTTATCGCAAAGAACCAGAAAAACAGGAAGTGCCAAGCCATTCCCTCTGCAAGGCGGTAGTCAAGATGCCAAAGAGCATGTCCCTTGTTAGTTGCCTCGTGGTACCCCGGATGGTAAAACCACGATGGAAACAGATGCACTGATACCGTTTCTAGTCGAACGTGGTAGATATCGTTGGCCCAGTATATAAGGAGCCCGCTCCAGATCATCACTGCGAGCACAGGAAAGTTGATCCAGTGAAACCAGCGGATAGCTAGCGGGTGCTTCTCCTCAATTCGCTTCATTTAGTTCTCCCACTTTGTCGGTCATATGGCCTAGGCACGATTACTAATACAAGGTGCGTGCGGAATTTTCTTCAAATATGTGAGCCGAAATAATGAATTTGATCAAATGAATTATAACCATATCTCTGACCAAATTCTATGGGATAGCAGCGAAAATGAACGATAGTTGCGGTGATCGGCCAAGACTAGGATTTAAAAAGCATAACATGTACGCGCAAATAGTAGGAAACTGATGAATTTAACCTTGACAAACAGGTAGTGCAGCGTTATAATTCTGGTATACCAATCGTTCGGTCATGTTGGTCGAATTTGAGGTACTGGTTTGCAATTGCTCATTTAGGGCACTTCTGCGCACTGTGCAGTGTGCTGTTTCCCGCTCACCGGGCTTGTGTTTGCCGGGTGGCAAAATGCTCAACGTGAGTGGAAGTGCCTAAAGAAACCAGAGGGAGTAAGACCATGACAAATACCACATCGCGACGTGAGCTTCCGCCATGGGCCACTGTTGGCACATTCGCTATCGTAATCGTTATTCTTGTGGTTCTTTTGTTTCACGCGGTAAAGCCAAAAAGTCCTTCGCAGCACGCGGTATTGATTGGCCCCGGCTCCAAGTCGAGTTACCTCAGTCATTACACGATGCCGGTCGGTACCAATACACCTGCGGGGCAGGTTAACCGTCAATAATCAATTCTGTAGAGAGGTTATAAAGGTATAACCTCGATTTTGCAGGGAGAAACCCATGAATGTCCAAAAAACTTGTTGCAACGCATTTACCCTGATAGAACTGCTGGTTGTAATTGCAATTATTGCAATTCTTGCAGCAATTCTATTCCCGGTGTTTGCTCAGGCAAGAGAAAAGGCTCGTGCTATATCGTGCATGTCTAATGCACGTCAGCTAAGCTTGGCGATTGAAATGTTCGCTCAAGACCATGATGAATACTATCCTAAGGCGATGTTTAACGACCAGGCCGACGCTGGTGTACCGTGGGGTAACCCGTGGTGGTTTGGTTGGGAGCAGGTAATTTCTCCGTACATTAAGGACAATATGCTCTTTCATTGTCCCTCGGATTCACAATCGTATATTCGTTGCTACAACGATGCCTCCGGCAATCCTCCAAATCCGGCAAACCTATCTAGTGCTTCGTGTTTTCCCGGTTCCTATCGTTATAACATCTCCAATCAACCCAACGGGCCATGGACCGCGCTTACTATGGCGGCGCTGGATAGACCCGCGGATGCAATCCTGATTGCAGAAAGCAGCAACGGACTTGACGGTTGGGATTGGAATCAGCTTTCAACATGGGAAGATCCGCATGCGCGGGTTTGTCATAACGACACCATTAATACTGCCTTCGATCGACACGGGCAGGTTTCAGGTGATCCAAACAATCCTGCCACGAACGGTGCCGGACTTTCTAACTACATGTTTGCAGACGGTCACGCAAAGGCGGAACCGTGGGGGGCAACCTGGAAACCCATTGGTCAAGCGCAACAACAAGGCTCATTAACCGTGTATCCAACCAGGTGGAGGCAGA
>JAJZFK010000474.1 GCA_021805405.1 bacterium | reverse complement strand
CTCGTTGCAACTGTCGGTAAGTTCACCAGTGACACCGCCAAGCGGCGGACCTGTGCTGTTGAAAGTGCGTTATAGCGGGGGCAACATCGGTACAATTGCATTGTATATAGATGGCTCACTGGTGAGGCGGAAGCCCCTTATCACCCGCACTGGTCACGGCGTAATCGAGTTTCGCATTGAGCCTGGTCTCATTCCGGCAGGCGATCATCGAATTACCATTGCTGCTACAGACCTGCAGGGAAATGCTGTAGAGGTTCGAACTGCAGTACAGGGTGAAACCCCAGTGATCTCTGGGCCGGTGTCGCTCGTGTTTCCAAAGCGGGGTGCAGTAATACAGGGTGTCATTCCTATTCAGGTAAAGGTTGATCCTTCGGTTAGCCAGCCATTTGTCACTTTCCTTGTAGACAACCAGTTCCTCGATCTTACGAACTATGCACCGTTTTCATACAACTGGGATAGTTCGCACATCGCTAATGGCCCTCACACCATAACCGTGGAAGTGATTGATGGCAACACTCAGGTGCGCGTGCAGACGCTAAATATCCCTGTGGTTGTGAACAATCCAGGCGGCCTTACCATGCGCCACGATTTTAATACGGCCGGAAAGCCCTCCAAACAGGAATCCATTGCTTCTCCAGTAAACCACATCACCAATGGAATTGTCGGCAACGTTGCGGTTGCGCAGCCGGATGCACTGGCAGCGCCAGCGTTGGTTACTAGCAGCTTAGCAGGTGCGGCATCGCTAGACGCCCCACGAATTGCAGCCTTTAATGACCCCACACATACTATTCCTGTTGTGGCTGATCATAACATGGGGCCGCTCCACTTTACAGCCGTTCCCAATGCCAACAATACCGCGCGACCATTTCACCCTGGCATACTTGGAGTGCTGGAAAGTAACCACGAGAGCGTCACTGCCTCCTACCACAGCAGTACCGAACTAGCTGCCCCTGCATTGCTTGCACCACATCGGGCGGGAAACTTTGCGGCGATACCGGGAAGTTCCATGAACATAGTGGCTGCACGAACTAGCAGCAAGCCGGTTTTCCGAACAAGTGACAATGTGGTGGTTGGACACTCAAACCGCTTTACCAGTGCAGGCGGTGTGCAGATCGCCTTTGACAGCACGCGACTGGTATTTGACGTACCACCGCGGGTAGTAAACGGCATCCCACTAGCCCCATTCCGCCAGATTTTTGAGCATACTGGGGGCGTAGTGCAGTGGTTTAACCATTCTAAAACTGTTCGTGCGATCAACAGCAACCACGAAATCGTCTTTAGAATTGGTCACAAACATGCTACCATCAACAATCAGCGCGTCAAAATGCAGGTTACTCCTTACATCGATAGGGGCCGTTCGATCGTTCCTCTCTCGTTCGTAAAGCAGGCCCTGAATGTAATAGTGCATTTTGATCCACGCAGTGGCCACATCAACATCGAGAGCAAGCAGTAGTTAGCTCTCTAGCGCACCACCTAAATCAATTCGCCCCGGCACATGAAGTGCGCGGGGCGAATTGATTTCACCACTGCAGCAGGTCGTCTAGGCAGCTTCGTCGATTAGTGCTCCAGCTTCTGTGCTGGGCACCTCTACATCCACTGTCTCTGGTTCGGTAGCAGCCAAATCCCTCTCACTAGAGCCTGTTTCAGTTTCCTCTCGCTCCACCATTGAACGCATTGCCCGGTGTGCGGTTGCTCGAATATGGATATCAGGGTCGAGCGCCCGCGATTCAATTGCCGCACGTTGTTCATTGCCGGGTACCTGTGCAAGTTCACTAATGAGCGCGGCTCTATGTTCTCGTCCAAGCTTGTCGGCCCAGAATGATGCCTCACGCATCGCTAATGGCGACTCATGCTGCTTGGCAAGCGCGGTTACCAACTGCTCAATTCCGTCATCCGAGCGTAGTGCGCTCTGAACCGCTGCGTAAACTTCCGGGTGCTGATAGGCTTGCGACAGCTCCTGAAGGCCAGCTGGAAGATCAACCGTAGCGATTTCGTCCTCTGCGCTTGTGCGCCGGAATGCCCTGGAAATGTCCTCAGCGGTATAGTCACCATATCCTAGCCGAAGCGACACTATCCTTGCTGCTGCAGCGAGCACGTTGGCATCCTGGGTTTCTGGCTGCCAGTGCGCGTGCTGAGCAATAGCTGCTGCCGCCACTGCGAGGTCGTTGCCCGCAGATGCCAACTTCTGGATACGCTCGTTGTTGCCTTCTTTATAGAGGAGCCATTTCACGATCATGATGCGTGTTTTTTCAGCCGCGTCGGCGTTGGTATCTGCTACATCCAGCAGGTCGTTAACCTGCCGTGGATCGGCGTGCATAATGGCCTGCAAAGCAGAGGCGCTCTTGTGGTGAAGTATCGCATTGACAGTATGCTGGAGCGCCATTGGACGATCATTGTCAAAAAACAGTGCGCTTACAATGTTTTCCTTCTGTCGTGCAGGAAGCTCCGCAATTTTAGCATCTAGTGCGTCGTTGTCAAGGTGACCGTGCAACGCCAGTACGCCGGCAATTGCAGCGTTGCGAGTGTTGGTACGCAGGACGACTTCACTATCGTTCTGAAGCGGCCTCTCCTGATCTAGAACATGTTTGAGGGCCCGCGTGGTACTCTCTTCCAGCCATGGCCTGGAGGCTAGCGCGGTTGCGGCTGGTAAAAAGCCATCACCTAAGAGAAGTTGTACCCAGGTCTTTTCATACCGGTCGCCTGTATGGCGTGCAAGCGTACTTGCACACTCGGCTCGCAGGTCGGCACCACTCTTTTCGTCCTGCATGGCAGCCAGTAGGACCTCTTCGCTCTTTCGAGGGGCGTAGGGCAGCAGAATACTGGCCGCAGATACCCTGATCTTGACTGTAGGTGCCTGAAGTAATGGAACGACGGCCGCGGCATTGGAGGGTTGTGCGCACTCGAGAACAGCACGAGCATGACGAAGTACGGAACTTTCTAGCAGCCGTGGTGGGGCGGCTGCCAGCTTTCCTAGCCAGTCGACACTGCTGCAGCGTGTGGGAGCCTCTGCATCGTAGATCAACTCTGGAACGCCGGGAACGGCGCGCTTTGCTTTGCGAGCAGGCCGGTCGGTTGGTATTTCGGGTGCCGCGGCAGGTGCTGCCTGTGGCCGATTCCAGGGAAACCCTTTGGTTTTCATCTTGTAACTCCATCTAAGCTTCCACGTTTTAATCCGGGGCCAGAGTGTCGCAAGCTGCATGCGAAGCCTTCGGGCATTGGTTAGCAGGGCGACGAGCAATACTATGAGCAGCATCCACCATAACCACGCAGGCGGATGGTGTGCCGTTTCAGCATGGCCTATCGAGTTTTGTGAACTCGTCCTTGCTGCTGCACCTGTTGGTGGCAGCGAGGTGCCACTGCGGCTAGTGGTACGTGTTTCCTGCTCAGGATCTGTGCCTTCGTGTGCTGGGGTATCGACAGAGGATCCTGGCCGGGTACCAGCGGGCTGTTTTGCAGACTGACTCGCAATAGGTGCCGGAGCGGTAGGAGAGGTGCCAGACGGCGCAACTGGCGAAGCACCACTTCCACCGTGGGAGGCGGGGCGCACGCTGGACGCATCAGGGGAACTGCTATTGTAACCGGCCCCTGAGGGAGTGCCTGAAGCAGCAGATCCCTGCTGCTTCGGTGCGGACGGAGTGCTTGTACTACTAGCCGTGAACGTGGTTTGTGGTGCACCACTGTTGTGCGGTGTGGTTTGTCCATTGGTCGGCTGTACGCCAGGTTTGTGGACATCAGCGGATTTGTCCGCGAAGCCTCGGGGCCCTGGTCCGGGTGGGCGGGCGTTGCCCTGCATAGATGACGTGCCGGCGGGGCTATGGAGATTACGTGGCTTCACTGACTGGTTCTGGCTCGGTTTATCGCGTGTTCTCTCGCGCGCTACAAAATGAAGTAGCGCTTTCGTGTCCTGCTGCCAGTTTGCGCTGTGTAGGACGACTGTAATAATCTGCCTGCCATGAACATTCGCCTCGCCTACGAAGCAATAACCGGCGTTGGCGGTGTAGCCGGTCTTTATGCCTTCCATTCCTGGAACGGTGCCAAGCAGCGTATCACTGTTAACAAGTGTCTGTACGTTGCCACCAGGGAGCGTCACCTTACATTGCTGGGTGCCGACAGCACGAGCAAACGTTGGGTTCTGCATGGCCATGCGCGCGATTAGTGCGAGGTCCCGTGCGGATGCGAGGTGTCCAGGTTCATCCAGGCCGTCTGGATTAACGAAATGAGAATGACTTGCACCAGCAGTTGCTGCAACAGCGTTCATTTTGGCGCTAAAGGCAGGTATTCCTGGGCCAAGTGCTTCTCCAACAGCTTCTGCAGCGTCGTTAGCACTCTTTAGCAACATGGCATAGAGCAGAACCCTGGCAGGATACTTAAGTGTTGGCTGAAGGCCCAGTGCTAAACCAGGAGTGAATGCAGCGGCGCGGGAAACTGGTATGCGTGTGGTCGGCGGAATTCTGGTAAGAAGGAGCGCGGTTACAATTTTGGTAGTACTCGCGGGCGGCAGCGGCAGGTCCGGATTGTGAGCATAAAGCAGGGAGCCGGTAGCAGCATCCATGACAACAGCGGCCCGTGCGGTAATAACGGGGTAGGCTGCTGCAGCGGCGGTGACATGCACCACTCCTGTTACTCCTGCGACAAGGCAGGCAGTTACACACCAAACATGCGCGCGCACGATGTGCCGACCTCCTGGCAGAGACAACGGTTTCGCCATGTGAAAGGCGACACCAGTATTATTGGCAGGAAGTGGTCTCTAAATCATCTCATTTGCGGTTATTTTGGGTGTGTTGTAGAGTGTCCTTCGCTTCGTGCCTGAACCGGAACGGCGTACACGTGGACTTTGTCACCTGCAGCTATTGCCAGGATGGTGCCGTCCGGAGAAAAAGCTATACTGCTCACCGTCTCTGGGGCATACAGCGTTACCAACCGCTTGAAATCGTCTTCCTTAATTTCGGCCATCAGATAAAGGTCTCCAGGATCTGTTAGTTTTTACGGAGCCGCACCGGGAGCGCCAGGTACCTGCGGGGTAGGCGTTTGCGGAGGCGCGGTGGTGTTACCGGCCGCAGGCGATGTGCTTCCGGTTGGTGCTGGTGGTACGGGGGGCACTGGCGTAACTGTAATAGATTGGGTAACTGTTTTGCCAAGATTATCGGCCGCAGTTACTTCAAAGGTGGTAGGAGTGTTTACCTGAACCTGTAAGGAACCGGACGATGGCAGGTTTGTGCCAAGCGAGGTACCCTGGTCACTGGTGATGGACACACCCTGGCTGCGAATTGCTGCCCACTTCAACGTAACCGTACCACCGGTGACGACCTTTTTAGGCTGGAAATTGAAGCCTACAATTCTAGCAACACAGGTATCAGCAGACACCACCTCAATATGCACTACTCGTTGAGCTGGCATGCCATTACTGCCTGTTAATGGCATTGCACGGAGTGTATACGTCACAGATGACGGCAATGTGGGCGGCGCAGGCTTCACTTCTGTGGAAAGTGTGAAACTTGAGAAGTTTTTGTCACCAGGATCCAGAATGTACGCACCTGCATTTTTACCCTGCCACGTGAAAGTTACTGGCTCGCCTAGGTGAATCTCAGTGCTATCGGCAGTAAACGACTGCAGGGTTGGCGGTGGCGGCAATGGTGCAGGATTAACCTGAACCTGTGCAG